>JAITFN010000069.1 GCA_031281345.1 Candidatus Fibrimonadaceae bacterium | reverse complement strand
AACTTATAGAAAACATCTTGCAAAATATCCTCTGCATCTTCTAGCAAACTCACTTTTGAATTTATGAATTTCAAGAGCCGCTTGCTATTTGAGGCAAAAATTTCCTCTGCGGAATTTTTTTTGTCTATATTTTGCGTCATAAATAAAACATACAGAGCATCTGCACAAACATTGCCGTACCCATCATCATCAATATATAAAATACCATAAGAAAAAACGAGCTGGTAAAAGAAGAGGCGATGTTTAAAATTTCTTTATTCATCTGGAACCTCCATGCCATTTTGCTTCCATAAAAGCTTTACGCTCCTCTTCACTCATATTCTGCCATTTTTCCCTAAATTTATGACCGCGGCCGTGCCCAAAAGGCCCGTGATGTCCAATGCCGCCGAATAAAAGCCTCGCCAGCACCAAAATTCCAGCAGCTTGCCAGTAAGTTAGCAATTTCAAGCCAAAAATTGCTGGCATAAGCCAGTTCCAAAGCAGCATTGTGACTGCGGCAAATGCCGCTATTGCTGCTATTATGAAAATCAAGCCTAAAAAATGAGAATGCCTCATATTATCTCCTGTTTGTTTACCTTCTACTATAATAGACGATTAAGTGGGGGAAATATTTTAAAAAATCAGTGGCTACTATTTATCTCTGACTATAAGGATGCCCCGTTGCAATGTGATAAGCAAACCTTTCCCTAGCCTTTTCCAAAAATTTTATGTAAGATTCGCTTCTATAGTCGGGATATGTCCACTCAAAGGGGTGAAAATGACCGTTTTCAAAGTATAGGGTCACTTCGGCGAAAATACCCTGCCCCAAATATACCCTATGACGCTGGTCTTTGGTTGTTGCCAAAAAAAACTGCCCCAAAGTCATATAGCCTGGGTCTAAATTAACAGCCCTGTTCCAGATTTTTTCCATTTCGTTGGTTTCAAGTTTTATAGCGGCAATGGTTTCGCGTTCAATTCTATCTTCAAAAGACAAAAAGGAACGAATTGGAGAGCTGCCGAGTTCGTTTTCGTAATAGTTGGTGTGAGCAAACGGAACGGGCGGCATTTCCAAATCCACCGCTCCAAAACGCTCGGTGAGTTTTTGCTTTGCCTTGCTTGCAAGTTCCATATTGGCGGCTAAAATGCCCACAATAAGCCTTACTGGAAGGGGAACTTTTGTGATGCCCATTTTCAATATTCTCTGATTTTCAATCGCGAAACAGGTTCGGGAAGAGCACCCTCGTTTACCACAAAAATACGCTCTCCCAAGGTTGGGTTTATATTGACCAACTCAACTTTGATATTCTGCGCACGAGTATGCGCGAGTTGTTGCAAGGTATTGGGAGGCAATGCTTGGCGAGCTAGCAAATCGCTCCAAATTCTGCGGGCTGCTTGCACGAGTGATGCTTCGTCTACGGTTTCTGCATTTGGGTTTTGCAATGCGCTGCGCCAGTCTTTTCTCTCTGTGCGCCCGTAATAGGCAAAAAGTGTGTCGCGCAAGGGGTGTTTCTCAAGGGCAGTGGGTGTTAATTTTGCAGGCAGGTTGCGCCCGATGGCTTTCAAAAGCTGCGTTTCTTTCAAGGCGTTGCCATCTTGAATTGTGTCTGCGTTTCCATATATATCCACTTGCAACTGCGGGCGTTGCATAAGTGCCTGCGACAAATTTTTCAAAGCATCTATATTCTCCTTTGCAGGATATTCGGAACCTGGGGCAAATGCTATTGTTTCAGGATCTGCATCGGAACCCACCAAAGCCATTATGCTTCTGAAGGGTGTAGAAACAGCTTTGCCTAGCAAATTTTTTATCACTTTCCAAATCAAACTTCCAACACTGAATTCGGGGTCGTCTAAATCGCCCTCTATGGCAACATCTAAATCTATAATCCCATTTTTGTCACTCAACAAGGCGGCAAACAAACGCACGGGCATTTTAGTGGCTTCTGAATTTTCCACCGCCTCGCCAAAATTCAAATGCTGCATAACTATATGGTTGTTGCCGTGTACTTTATTATTTTGTATAGTATAATCAGATTGCAGCGCGATTTGTCCCTTGGCAATGCGATACCCAGCATACTTGCCGGAATACGGCGAAAACACAGTTAAATCTTGATTAGCGGTTTCTACCTTGAAATCGACTTTTGGATTTTTTCCGTGCAAATTAACCGAACCATTTAGAAAGAACGGAGCATAACCGCTCATTTTGCCCTGCATAGACAAATTCGCATCGCGGTTTTGCCCAGAGAGATTTCGCAAATTGCCCTGAACTGCCATTATGCGGTAAGAAAAAGGAGTTGCAGGGTCTCTATCCGTTACATACACTATGCCATTTCCAAATTTAATGTTGTTGACTATGAAAGGCGTAGATGTATTTTTTTCAGATTTTGTTCTTTTTATCTGCGAGTAATTGGCAGTGGAATTTACATACCATATCAAATTTATAACTGGATTTTGAACCTCAATATTACTTGCTTGCCAATACACATTTGGCATAAACATAATGTTCATTCCTTTAATAGATGTTTTAGAGGCTCTCGCAAGCTCTGCGTTATTTTTACCCGATAAATTTAAATTGTCAATTTCTATATCTCCTGCAAAGAATAGGGAATCTCGCTGCGCAGAACCTGCGGCTGGTTTCCAACGCATATTCAATTGAGCATTTGCCTGCCCCTGCCGCAAATTCAACCAGGTCTCTTTGCTTATGTAATTTTGCAAAGACATCAAAGGATAATCTTTTACATTGAAATTCCAATCTATCTGCAAAGGAAACAAGTGCCCTGTTCCTTGCAAATCCAATTTGGATCTGTTGAACAAAGCAGTTCCTGCAATATGAATGGAATCTTCGGCACGGTTTGTGATGCCTGTTAAAGATAATCGCATATCATTAAAATTATATGCGACTGCAACAGAATCCCTTGAGTCTATAATTTCAATATTTATCTGTTCTGTTTGCAGAGAATTCATCTTTATTTCCCAGCGCGGCAAATTTGAAAATTTTTGCGAAAACACTTTGAATACGCTCGCATTTGCATCAATAGAATCTTCTGCATTTTTGTTGAGGCGAACAAACGTAAACAATTCTGGGTCTGGTTGTTTGGGCAAACTATCAAAAGCAAAGCTGGCATTTGCGGAATCAATTATAACATTACCTGCAAAAAGGGTGCGGTTCAATGTGGAAACTTGCAAGGAATCTGTGTGTACAGAAGTTGCGCGCATTTCAAACTTCGAGCTATCTGCAATTAAAGATGGGCGTTTCAATGAGAGTTTTGCGTTTTCCAGCACAAAACCTATTTCGGGTTCTTCCACAATGCGGTAGTTTGTGTGCAAATCTAATTTTCCGCTTTGCAAGTTAAAGGGCAAAAGTTCCTGATAAAAATCACGCAGTTGAATAATGTCCAAATCGCGAATTTCCAGTTCTCCTTGTGAGAGAAATGGGTCCCATTGCAAATTTCCATTCCACCTGAAAAAGCCGCCTGTTAAACTTGTGAACTGCAAATTGTAATTATTACCGCTTTCCGCAGAATATTTGGTAGAAAATTTTTCCAAAGAGAAAGAAATGGGTGCAATTCCAAAACGTTTTTCCTTTTCACCGCGTTTGTCTGAGGCTTCAAAAGAACCGTTTTGTATAATAAAACGCTCAATGTACAATGGTACATTCATTCGTTTTAAAAAAGCATCGGTAGCAAATTGCGCAATGGCAGATAATTCCTTGCTTTCGTTTTGCAAAATAAGCTGCGAATGCAAGCCGTGAATTCGCAATTCGTCTAAGCGAACGCTCCGAGTTGGTATTGATAGTAGCCCAGCATCTATGTATAGAGAATCCCAAGTCAATTTAGCCGCCTTGTTTTCTGCAGAAAAATCTTGCAAGGCAAGCGCTAATTTGAATGGATATACTTTTATCAAGCCTATATGAACTTCGCTGCTTGTGGCAGTTCCTATTTTTTCTTCCAAATAAGGTTTAAGCACAGAGGGTAAAACGTAAATAGCCAGCACTGCACATAAAATAACGACAACAATCTTTGCTACAAGAATAATGCATAAATTGCGAAAACGAAATATAGAGGGCAATTTCACTAGGGTAAATATAGTAAATTTTAATAATTCACCCCTCTCCTAACTGGCTTGAATCCCGCATTTTTAATAAATTCCTCTGCCTCCTCAATGCTCCCCACACCCTGTGAGCGCATAACCCTCTCTTCCAAAACAACGCTGCTGATATCGTTTGCACCAGCGTAAAGCGCGAGCTCTCCCAAAACCTTGCCCATACCGAGAACAGAAACCTCTATGTTTGGTATGTTGTGGAAAAACAACCTGCAAAGCGCAACGAGTTTTATATATTCTTCGCTTCGCACGTGGCGAATGGGAAAATTTTTTGTTTGAGGCTGGAACACCCAAGGGATAAAACTTTGAAAACCTTCGGTTTTGTTTTGAACCTCGCGAACATAATTCAAATGTTCAATAATTTCTTCTGGGGTTTCACTTGAACCGATAACTACATTGGCACTGCCGGGCAAACCAGCTTTGTGGCACTCTTCCATAACACTCATCCAATCTTTTGCAGAGAGCTTGTTAGGGGCGAGAATTTTTCGCATACGGCTTGTCATTATTTCTGCGCCCGCACCGGGGACAGATGAGAGACCTGCTTTTTTTAATTTTTGCAAAAGTTCAGGGAGGGGCATTTTGTTGTTTTTTGCGATGTGAAAAAGTTCCACAGGAGAAAAACCACGTACTTTGAATTTCAGTTTTTTGCTTAAAGTGTTAATTATTTCAATATAATAATCAAGAGGAATTGCCGGATTTACCCCGCCTTGAAAAAAAATTGCATCTGCGCCTTGTTTTTTTGCGGCAAGGGCAGTGGAGATAATTTCCTTTTTGGGAAGGGTGTATGGCTTTGTGTTTTTGAATGAGCAAAAGGAGCAGGCGATTTTGCACACATTGGTATAATTTATTATTCTAAAAACCGTGTAGCTTACATTTTTTTTGCCGTGAATTTCAACACGCCTCTTATGAGCTTCTGCGGCAAGTTCCCCCCAGCTCGCATTTTTCCACAGTTTTAACGCATCTTTTGCAGAAAGAATTTCCATTTTTACACTTTGAATTGAGCAACGGTCTGTTTTAGTTCTTCGGCTATTTTTGCCAAATCACTAGAATTTTGATTAACGTGGCCTGCACCCTGTGCGCTTTCTTTGGCTGCTTGGTTCATACTGAGCGTGTTGTTGCTGACGTTGTCTGCGCCTTTTGCAGCTTCGCTTGCATTGCCGCTTACATTGGTTGCAGTTTTAGCAACTTCGGTTATGGCATCTGTAACCTGTTTTGCTCTAGAGTTTGCTTTTGCCACGTTGTTTGCTATTTCATTGGTACCTCTAGCTACTTCACCGATGGCAGAAGCCACACGCTTTGCGCTGGTATTTGCCTGCGACACATTGTTTGCTATTTCGTTGCTCGCATTGGTTTGCTGGTCAATATGGCCTGCTATTGTTTCAACGCTTTGATTTATTTTAACAATAATGTCGCTTACATTTTGTATAACTCCCACAGCCGTGTTGGTTTCGCTTTGAATGCTTTTTATGCGCCTTGCAATGTTGTCTGCGCTTTCTGCGCTTTGGTTGGCTAGTTCCTTGATTTCTCCAGCTACAACCGCAAAACCCTTGCCCGCTTTTCCTGCGCTTGCCGCCTCTATTGTAGCATTCAGCGCAAGCAAATTCGTTTTGTCTGCGATTTTTTTGATTACATCTGTAACTTGCCCTATTTCTTTTGCGGCTATGCCAAGTTTGTTCATAACACTTGTGGCATCGGTCGCTTTATCTTTAGCATCTGCTGCAATTTTATTGACTTCCACTGTGTTGTTTGAAATCAGTTTTATGCTTGTACTCATTTCTTCAATCGCAGAGGCTATTGTATTCATATTGGCAGACATTTGCTCTGCCGCACCAGCTACTTCGCTTGCGTTAGTACTCGCCTGCTTTGCACCGCTTGCCATTGCATTTATATTTGAGGCCATTTGTTCTGTGATGCCAGCTACTTCGCTTGCATTAACGCTTGCCTGCTTTGCATCATTTACCATTGTATTGATATTTGTAGCCATTTGTTCCGTTGTGGTAGTAACTTCAATTGATTTTGCTACCGTGTCGTTTGCTGAGTTTGCTAGCTGTGCAGCAACAGAAGATAAATCTTTTGAATTTCCATACAAAATATGCGCTTTTTCGCCTATATCCATAATAATTTGCTTAATGCTTTTTTGTGCTTCATCTATCATGTGCATCATTTTGGTTAGTTCGTCTCTGCCGCTAGTAGTGATATTCTGAGTCAAATCACCTTTGGCAAATGTTTCTAGCATGGAGAAAGTTCTACGTATGGGTTTCACAATCCACTTTGAAATAGCAAACAGCACTATAATTACAATTACAAGCATCGCCAGAATAACAGCAATGACTGTGATGAAATTGTTGGTTTGCAAAGCATCTACTTTTGCATATTTTTCCAAGTCGGGAATTAGCACAGCAAGCCCAATTCCAGATTCGTGGGCATAAGCGGTTAGGGAATAATATTCTCCGTCAAGTTCAATAATTCTGTTAACTGTTTGCCCGGGTTTTATTCCCTCTAGCCCTTTTAGCCAGCTCTCTTGGGGGTAAGGCACAATATCAAATTTATCACTGCCGCTTATGGCAAATGTGGCATTGTTGATAGTGGAAAAACCCACAATTTGCGTTGAAGGAGTTGGAAGCGGAAATGATGAAACCATTTTTTGCAAAGTGGAAAGTGATACATCTACAGTTGCCACGCCAACAATGCGTTTTTTGGGGCTGTACATAGGTAGGCACACAGAAACCATCAGGGCATCTACTGAGGTATCCACATAGAGTTCGCTCCAATAGTAGCGTTTTTCACGTGGAGTTGCACGGTTCCAGCCTTTTGGCAAAGCCGCCAAATACCAACCCTCTTGATATGTGTCCACGTCCCACGCCCATTCACCGCCAACCCAGCGCACATTGTTTTCCGAAGGAATGCCTGCGGCTGTGAGTTCCTTGCTAACAAAGTAGTGAAAATCTCGGACATCGGGGTAAAAAGCATTTGGCTCGTAAAAAGCCCCGCCACCGAGGAGGTTTGTTTCACGGGCAAAGGCTCTGTGATATTCATCTTCCATAATTTTTGCAAGTTCCTCCCTTTCCAATGCGTCTTTTAGCATATAAAAGGTTTCGCCAAGATTTTGGGATATGCCAGAACTCGTTTGTATTGCGTTTAAAAAATCGTCAAATTTGGAAAAATAATTGTTGGTCAAGGCATCATCATATTGCCCGGTAATATCGTGAGAGATTTGCTGCATAATGGTGCTGTTGAAAACCAACACACCTATACCTGCAAGGGAAACCAAGGATAGCAGTAATACAAGGAAAGTGACCTTGAATTTGATGCTGATAAATTTTTTAGATTTAGCGGCGTTTTTTGTTTTTTGCATAAAATTCTCCATAATTTTTATGTTGCTTTTGAAACAGAACATAGAAAAATAAAGAGGGGCATATTTTCGATTTTAGGGATTTTAAACACCTACAACCACATATAAACGCACGAGATTCGCATTTATTGAACGTCTGAACCCCGATGCCCCGATTCACAGGATTTACCCGATTGCTGATTTACACCCCTTTTGTCTGAACCAAAATTCACAGAATTAAAGAATTAACAGAATAATACAATAATACAATTTGGCACCACAATCCGATACGATAAAAAACATAATGATACGATTCGTAGGGGCAGCTCCCCGTGGCTGCCCTTTGTCTGAACCAAAATTTTCAGAATTAAAGAATTAACAGAATAGTAATAACGCCCATATACAAAACCATTACCAAATGTCTGTTATACCTATTTTCCCGATTTCGCATTTATATTTTGCAATTTGGCACAACAACCCAATGCGTAGAAAAATACGCCCCTACAACAATGGCAAAAAATTTTCTACATTCGCAACACAATTACCAATTACAAAATATCAAATACCAATTATCAGAGAGCTAAACGTAGCAGTAATAAGTAAACGCCCTGCCTCGCCCAGCAGTATAAAGTAAACACCAATGAAAACCCCCCGCCCCCCCTCCCTCTTGAAAAAAAATGGTAATTTTACTATATTTACTTATGTGCGTTTTTGCTTATTTTTCGCATACTGTATAAAAATCTTCAAATTGCCCTCTTCACAAATCGTTTTTTAATTTATATTATTACATAACATTAACAAAACACACAAAGGCGTGTGTTCTTCATAGGGGCAATTCACAAGGGTTGCTTCT
>JAITFN010000054.1 GCA_031281345.1 Candidatus Fibrimonadaceae bacterium | reverse complement strand
TTAGGCGAGCGAATAAGCCGAAAATCGCGCAAAAAGCAAAGAGTAGGCATAAGAAGAAGGGAGAGTTATATGAGGTTAAACAGAGTTCTTCTATTGGCGGCAACCATCAACATACTGATATTTGCCTTGGTATCAACAATTTCTTGTTCCGGCGATGGCAGCAAGGGTCCAGAAGGTGGAAACTGCTGGGTTGAAGACAGCGATGAAGGCTGGAATGTTATGTGCGGCAAAGATGGCAAAAACAGACAGGTCGGTACTTTAAAACAAAGCGACGAAGGAACTCAAGGTGCCCAAGGCCCTGCCGGCTCTCAAGGTGCTCAAGGCTCTTACTGCCAGCTAGGCAGCACTTTCAGCCAATCCAAGGGTGGCTACGAAATCCTATGCGGTGGCGTTTCCCAGGGCTTCTTGGACGGCTGCGACGTCACATCCTACCCCAGAAACGAAAATCAGGCAACAATAGTCTGCGGCTTGAGCAAGCCAATCAGCTTGTGCGGTGGCACAATTTTCGACCCAAGCAAATCCTATTGTAAAGAGGATGGCAAAGTCGGTACTGGCGCAGAAATCAAAAAATGCGGCAAAGACACATACAACAAAAGCATTCAATACTGCGGCTACGCAAGCAAAGCCGATGCCGAAAAGAAACTCGAGAAGGTGCTTCCCCTTTGCGGCAACGATATAAAAAACCCAAGTGCTGCTGACCCCTTCACTCCAATGTATCTCAACAAAGACACGCTAGACGTTGTTGGTACTTTTGATGGTATTACTAGAACTGAAGCTACCTGCAAAACTCTCGGCGGCACATGGACAGGAGGGACAGCACCCGCCGGCACCTGCGCAGTCACCATTTCGAACTGCCTTGCTTTTGCCGATGGAGTTCCAAACCCAGCCCCAATCTACGACTCCAAGGGCAAGCTGACCAATGATGGCGCTGCTACCAACTGCTTATACTATGAGAGCAAATGGAAAGATGAATATTGCAGATATTTCCCCTATTTTGACGCAAACGACAAGCAGAGATTGTGGGCTTATCCTTCCACTGAATACTGCGGTGGCATCAATGCTGCCAAAACTTCTGCCAATGCGCTCAACGAGGGCAGCTGGAAAAGGCAGTATTGCGGTTTCAAAGACAAAAACGCCCTTGTCAAATCCGTGCAAGGCGGAATTGACCCAGCTGGAAAATTCATAGCAACCGCAGCCTGCGATGATTACGGCACAGGCCTCCTCAAGGAAAAATTCCGTATGACTCCGGAATACGCAGTTGCTTCCTCCGGTGTTGTTGTCATCGGTCCTAATGAAAAAGCCTTTGACCATTCCTATTGCGGTGTAACTTTGCAAAATTACATAGATGGCAAAAGAACCACCACCACCTTGAACGTACAAGATGTATGCCCCAGCAACGTCGTTGGCAAAAACAGGCCCAATGAAGGCTCTTGGAAAAACGAGTATTGCGGATTTATCGTGACCAACGGAAAAGTATCGGACAACAAGCAGGCATACCCTGACTTGTGCGATGACTTGACTCTCGGACCTAAAGAAGAAGCATACGATGCCGACGCTGGTTTTGGGTTCTGCCAATCCAATAGAAAAGGCATAACCAAATACGCACCGGCAAGCGAAAAATGCGCCACCGGCAAAGGCGAGAAGAAAACCTACAAAACAACCAACGAGAAAACAGGCACCGAAAGCGGCTGGAAGGGCGAATACTGCGGCTACGCAGATGCCAAGGAAGACTCTTACTCCGTGCAGACCGGTATTTGCGATGATGACAAAGGACCAAACGAAGATGGCTGGAAATACGGATATTGCCAAGGATACAAAGACGAGGAAACAGGCTTAGTCAAAACAAGACTTGTTCGCTCCGATGTCACATGCCAAGACAATAAACAACTTAACGTGAACGGATGGGAAGAAGAATATTGCGGTTATCCATCTGCCGACATCTCCGAGACCACCGTGCAGAAAGGTGCTTGCGATGATGGCAAAGGTCCAAATTCAGATTCATTCGGCGGTGGCTACTGCCGTGCCAGCAAGCCAAACGAGAAAGGTGTTAGCTTAACAGGATACGTCTCTTCTGGCGGCTACTGCGGCGAGAGCGGCAAACCGAACGATGGCGAGTGGAAAAACGAGTACTGCGGTCAAGACGAGAGCGGAGAGCTCAAAGTGTACGCCGGTGCTTGCGGTGATGGCAAAGGTCCAAATTCAGATGCATTCGGTGCTGGCTACTGCGCTGGTGTTCTAGACGAAAAAGAAACCAAGTACGTTGCTATATCCGAAGAAACCTGCGATGGCAAACCGAACGATGGCTCTTGGAAAGGCGAGTGGTGCTTCAAAGGCGACAGCAAAATTGCAGCCTGCACAGGCAACTACTTGGCTCTAACAGACAAGAACTCCACTGATCCTTTCAGCGTAAGGTGCATATTCCGCAACGACCACGTATGCTCGGCTAACCTCCTCAGAGCTTGCGACAAAGATGCTTGCGCAGCTCTTGACGGCGATTATGTTTGGAATGATGAGAACAGCGAGTGCTTGGAACCAACAAGCCCAGCAGCCAAAAGGTTTATAGCAAAAAAATTAGCTAGAAAATAAGCTAACAGCAAAAAGTCCCCTGCCCCCCTTCGATCTCCCCGAAGGGGGCTTTTTGTTTTGGTATATTTTCTATATTTATACTTGTGTTTATATTTGGAGATTTTAAATGATAGAAGCATTATCAGAAACCTCTTTCACAGAAGAATCGTATTTTTCCTTTTTGGAAAGCAGGTCTTTTGCAACAAATCATATTGAACGTGATAAAACTACAGCTTTTTTTGGCATAATAGAAAAAACAGACCTTTCCCAAAATGAAAATGGCAATGAACTCATTAATTTTTTGAAATCAAGGATATAATATGCCAAATAAGCCTTCTGATTTTCCAAAGTTCGAATCTTTGGATTCTGCTGATATGAGAAAAAAGTATAGTTCTTTCTGCGATGGCCTTAAAAGCATTGCGGAAAAATTGGATATTAGCTACGATAAATTATATGTCTCAAAACAGATACTTTATGAAATAATAGAGAGGGTTGAAAAGCGCAGGGTATATTTCCATATTTTCCACAACGGAATGGAAATGGGGGAATTAAATGAGTGCTCTTTGTATTGTTTTTGGTTTTTAAAACTATGTCCTTTTCATTATGAAGGTGCTAAAAACGATGAAATTAATCAAGTATTAGCGTTTTATATCTTTATCTCTATTGTCAGTTGGATTGCCCAGCAGCGAGAAAAAACGTTTACTCTAACCAAAGAAAAATGTAGTAATCTGTATTATGCTTTCCGTTACAGGGATTTGAGCAAAGAAGCAATTATGGCTTTGGCAGAGAGCTTTGTATATTAATTTGGCCTGCAACTATTTAAAAAGCCTATCTATAAATGCTTTATCAAGTAGCAGGCATACTTATTTGGCCTGCAATTATTTAAAAAGCCCATCTATAAATACTTTATCAAGTGGCAGGCATACTTATTTTTCCTATAATTTACTATATTTACTTAGTAGTTAAAAATAAAAAGGAGAGAATTATGGAAAATCAAGCACCAGAAGAAACGGATAGGTTTAAATCCTATCGTAAAGCTTTTGATGAAGTTTGGACAGAACGCTCAAAAGGGCATTCAAATAATTCTAAAGAATCTACAGTAGAAGGACCTTTGAAAACAGCAGATGCTCTTATTGATGTTTACTTTAAGGGGCTGTAACCAATGGGTTCGTGTTTATCCACATACTTTTTTGTATATTCAGAATATTATGCTAAATCCAGCCGTAATCCGAGAATTGTTCTCTGAAATAGAAAACCTGCCTGAAGAGAATGTGGGAATGCTTCAGCAATTCGTGCTTTTTTTGAAACACCGCAAGGAATTGACGCTTGATGATTCGGCGTATTTGTCTTCTATTCCAGAAATGATGGATAGCATAAAGGAGGGAGTGAACGCTCCTTTGTCTGAATGCGTTCCGCTTGAAAAAGTTTGGGCAGATGTATAACATTGTGCTAACCAAGCAAGCTACTAAAGATGCCAAACTAATAGAAGCTGCTAATTTGAAATCAAAAGTTGTGGAATTGATAGGCATAATCAGAAACAATCCTTACCAAAATCCACCGCCATACGAGAAACTTCAAGGTTATTCATCTGTATATTCCAGAAGAATAACCATTCACCACAGGCTTGTTTATGAAATATGCGATAGCACACTGAAAATCATTAGGATGTGGACACACTACGCAAAAATTTAGGAGAATTTTCTATATTATTATATGACTGCTACCAATTAGAGGATAAAGATATGTTTCGGTTGTTGATATTATTTGCCATTTTTTCTGTTATAGCCTGCGCTGGTGGTAAAAGGGCTAGCAGGTATAGCTCCGATCCGGAGAGAGTAAACGATGTTATGATAACTTTTGTTCAAAGGGCGCAAGCCGGCTTTTGGAAAGAAGCTATGGAAAACGTTTCATTGGAAGAAAGAGCAGATATGATGGAAGGCACCAATGTTATGCAAGAATACAAAGACGCCGTCAATCGCATTCGCCTCAGCACAATAAAACACATGGATTTAGGCTTAGACAGAAACGGGCGCTTGGTGGGCCTCAAGGATATTCTAGACGAATCCAACGAACGCTACGTATCCTCAAGCGAAAAGGTGGTGATAGACCCCAGCAAATTAGAAGACCGCGGAGCGCTCCGCCAAAAACGGGAAGAAGAAGAAGCCCGCAAAGCCGCGCTTGAGCCTGTCAAAGAGGAGAAGAACAGCTGGCTGGACGTCTATTACGGCAACACAAAGAGCGGCGGCGGCGGCAGGCTAATCAAAGAAAAACCACCAGAAGACGACGAGGACTAGCAACTTGCGTATAGGAATAATAGGCGTTGGCACCGTTGGCGGTGGTGTTATTGAGATTATAGAACAGAAAAGAGACGAATTTCACGCGAAGCTCGGTGTCCTTTTGGAAATTGCTGGCGTTGTTGCCAAAACAGAAGAGGAGCTTGCACCCTTCAAAGCAAAAGGCTACAAAGGCTTCACAGATGCAAATTCACTTTTGGAAGACGATTCCATATCCGTTATCTGCGAACTTGCCGGTGGCTACGAGTTGCCCTTTAAGTGGATTACCAAAGCGATTGAGCACGGGAAGAATGTTGTTACCGCGAACAAGGCCTTACTAGCAAAGCACGGTAGCGAGATTTTCCCGCTCGCGGGGCAAAAAAAATGCCACGTTCTTTTTGAGGCAGCCGTTGGTGGTGGCATTCCCATTATCCGCACCTTGCAAGAGGCTTTGGTGGGCAACCAGATAAATTCACTGAGCTGCATAATAAACGGAACTTGCAATTATATTTTAACAAGAATGGCAGCCGAGGGTCTCTCTTTTGAAGATGTTTTGAAAGATGCCCAAAAACTTGGCTTTGCGGAGGCAAACCCCTCTTTTGATATAGACGGCATTGATGCCGCGCACAAAACCGCAATTCTCGCGAGCCTGTGCAGCGGGCGTTTTGTCGATTTTGAAAAAATACACATAACCGGAATAAGCGACATAACCGCCAAAGACATTAAATTCGTTGATGAGCTTGGTGGCGTTGTTAGGCTGCTCGGCTTGTACAACAGAACTGGCGAGAGCGTTGATGTGCGAGTTCACCCTTGCATTGTTCCGCAAGAGCATTTGCTCGCAGGCGTTAAGTATGTGCTGAACGCTGTTTATTTGCAATGCGATAATTTGGGTCCAACACTCCAAACAGGTGCGGGTGCAGGCAAGCTGCCAACCGCGAGCGCAGTTGTTGCAGACCTTGTGTCTCTAGCTCGCTCCACAGAAACGGGGCACATAGAGCCTCTGCCTATGGGTTGGTTTCAAAAAGAAAATTCCGCAACCCTTGTTCCCATTGGCGAAACGTCCACCCGTTACTATTTCCGTTTTGTTACAAAAGACAACTATGGCGTTCTCTCAAAAATCGCAGGCATTCTGGGCGAGAACAAAATATCCATAGAATCCATTTTGCAAAAAAACATTAAGAACAGAGAAAAAGTTGACATTGTTGTTACAACAGAAAAAGCAAAAGAGAGCGATGTTCAAACCGCCCTGGCAAAAATAGATTCATTGCCAGAGATAAGCGAAAAGAGCCGGATGCTCAGGTTTATTTAACCGTTATTTCACCAACCCTTAATGAAAATTTAACACTAGAGTTCTAGTTTGTACTCAAGTATATTCAATAGGGGATTTTTATGATGAAAATCAAGAAAGCTTCAAAGCTCGCAAAATTATCTGCTGTTGCTTTGTTGTTAAGCACTTCAATTGTGGTTGCGCAAGAGGCTCCTGCCAGCACCACGGAAACCGCACCAGTGGCAGCTCCTGAAGCACCAGTGCCAGCACCAGCACAAGTGGTTGCACCAGCTCCGGCTCCAGCCCCAGTGGTTGTAGCAGTGGCGGAAGCCGCGCCTGCAAAGCCAGCAGAGACAGTTTCAGCTACTGTAGCTGGAACAAAAATTTCTTTGTATGGACGTTTGGAATTGAACACCGCTTATGAAACAGATGTCACGAATGGATTGTGGTCGGCAAATGCTCCGAGTGGAGCAAAAGGCGATGCACAAGGCAGAACATCGCTCAGCATAGCTCGCACTAGGCTCGGCTTTAATTTAGAAGGTCCTTCAAAAGATGACGAACCGAGCTTGAAAGGAAGATTCGAAGCGGATTTTGCCGGCAATAGCTCTTACAGCAATTTCAACGGCACTAGCGGCTCTAACTCAGGATTCCGTATCCGTCAGTCTTATGGTTCGGTTAGCTTCAAAGATTTAGGCTTAACACTTTTGTTCGGTCAAACAGATGATGTTGTAACTCCGCTCGACCCACCTTCAGTGAATCCGAGTAGTTATAACGGTGCCGGTAATATCGGCAACCGTCGCCCGCAGATTCGCGTGACCGAAGCCATTGGCCCGGTTGAAGTTGCCGTTGCCGCAACGCACGATCGCACTTATGGCTACACAGCTCGCATAGATAAAGATAAAGCCGACCCAGACAGAGCCGCCATAAAAGGTTCAGACGGAAGTGATAGCATTCCCGCTTATAAAGGCACAGACAAAGCCGTCACCGATGCAGATGCTCCTACCATTCCAGCATTCCAGGGCAGGGTTGGCGTGAAATTGCCAGCATCTTGGGCAGGCGAAAAAGCAAGCTTGGTGCTTGGCCTTGGTGGTCTTTTTGCTAAAAACGAAGTTGCAAATTTAGATGATAAAAATCGTTATGCAAGCCCAGAACCTTCTTATATGTTCGGCGCAGATTTGTCGCTTCCCATAATAGATATTTTAACCCTTACCGGTGAATTTTTCACTGGGCAAAACCTAAGCCGCTATGGAGATGGAAGCCTTGGTCAGAAACGTGCTTACAGCGATGACGGCGGCATAAAGTCCATCGGTTGGTGGGGCGGCCTTGCGGCTAAATTGCCAGCAAGCCTTTCTGCCGGAGCAGGTGTTGGAGCAGAGAGCCTTGATGATAAAAGCAAAAGCAATGGCAACGCAGAAAGCAATATGTTCATATTTGCAAACCTCGCTTACAACTTCACCTCTGCTGCAAAAGCCACATTTGAATATGTGAACTTCTCAACAGATTACAGCGTTTTCAAAAACGGCAAGTATGATTCCAGCGACAATAGGTCTTTAAATCGTTTTGAATTGAACTTCAGATACGATTTCAAATAATCAAAACGAGCAGGGGTATATCACAATCTATGCCCCTGCTTTTCTAGATTTACCAAATGGAACACGCTCAGAAAAAGAAAATTTTGGTTGTGGATGATGACCGTGATATATGCGAAATTCTATCCTTCAACCTTAAGCACGAGGGCTACGAAGTGGATGCCGTGCATTCCGCCGAAGAAGCCCTTAAAAAATTATCTCCTGAGCATTGCTTGATTTTATTAGATGTTATGATGGGCGGTATGTCTGGTTACCAAATGGCAGAGAAATTGCGCAAAGATGGCAATAATATAAACATTATATTTTTAACCGCAAAAGATACCGAGAACGATATGCTCACGGGATTTTCGGTTGGCGCAGACGATTATATTTCCAAGCCATTTTCGTTGAAAGAAGTTTCTGCCCGTGTCAAGGCTGTTTTAAAACGGCAAATAGAAAATGCAAAAGAAGCAGAAATAGCTTTGCTCACCATTGACGATTTGCAAATAAATTTTCAGTCTAAAGAAGCGAAAATCAAAAATGAGGTTATTCCGCTGACAAAAACTGAATTTGAAATTCTTGCGCTCCTTGCGCAAAACCCAACGCGGGTATATTCCCGCCAAAATATTATAAGCCAAGTTTGGAAAGATACCATTTATATAACAGAGAGAACGGTAGATGTGCATATAACTCGCTTGCGCAAAAAACTAGGCGCAAAAGGTTCACTGATATCCAGCCGTGCCGGATTTGGGTATAAGTTCAATGAACTTTGATGATTACAGCAATTTTATTTCTGTCCTCTGTGCGATAATACTCGCTTTTGTTGGGCTTCTTGTTCGCTATATATATAATTCCAAGCAATTAAAAGAATTGAAAGAAGAACTTGGAGACATCAAAAACCGCCACGCAAAAATCATTCAGAGAATAAAAGACGATGAGTGGAAAATGGAGGGTGAAAAGGAAAAACTTTTGATGCACACCCAGGTTTCTGCCGAGGGTATATGCTTTTTTAAATCAGACCGCACGGTGGATTTTCACAACGGGCTTTTTTTGCAATACTTCAATATGATAGCCAGCGATTCAATGAACATAGAACGCGAAATGCTCCGCGATGATGTGTTTATTCCAGTGGTGAATTTTTTGAACAGCCGCGTGAACGAGGGTTGTTTTGAAACTCGCGTTAGCGGGCAGGGCAGTGAATTTTCTTTGCTTGTGAACACCTTTGCAGACAAAAGTTTTGAAATCATATTAACAGATATTACTTCGCGCGAAAAAACAAGGCGTTTAAAGCAAGAGATGACCGGAAACATAGCGCACGAGCTTCGAACACCTGTGACCAGCATACGAGGTTTTTTGGAAATAATTTTGAGCAACAACCTTGAAGATGAAAAAAAGGGGGAATACTTAAAGCGCGCATACAACCAAACTCAAATACTCTCCGAACTTATCGCAGATATGAGTCTTTTAACCAAAATTGACGAACACGCAGAGAGCCTTAAAATGAGCAAAGTGGATATAAACGAATTGCTCCAAAGCATAAAAACCGCCTCTGACAAAATTCTTGAAGAAAAAAATATTCAGTTCAACGCAAACATACCGGAAAATTTGTTCATATTTGGCAATGAGAGCCTTCTGTATTCTATTTTCAGGAACTTAACCGACAACGTTATACGCCACGCGGGCGAGAATGTGAGCATAAATATAAGAACCTTGCCAGAGCTTGGCGATGGAAAGGTTTATTTTGTTTTTTCCGATACGGGGAAGGGTGTTGGAGAAAATGTTGTGCTGGAGCGTTTATTTGAGCGTTTTTACCGCGTGGAAGAGGGGCGTTCCCGCGATACGGGCGGTTCGGGACTTGGGCTTTCCATTGTGAGAAACGCGGTTCTCTTTCACGGCGGCACCATAACCGTGCGTACCGGAGGCGAAAATACGGGTTTGGAATTCTTATTTTCACTCAAAAAATCTTAACCAAATCTTAATATGAACTCATTTTCTTCGTAACCTTCAGAATTTAAATTAATAGTGTTTAACAAGGAGATTTGAGTATGAGAAAATTCTTGCTCGCTACACTTACCACATTGATAGCCGTTTCTGCACTTTATGCACAGAAAGTCAAAGGCTCAGACACTGTTCTTCCTCTTTCACAACAAGAGGCTGAGAGTTTCACAAAGGCAAATAAAAGTGCTAACGTCACAGTAACTGGAGGGGGAAGTGGCGTTGGCATTTCGGCATTATTAGAAGGCACCACAGATATTGCGCAGTCTTCTCGCAAAATAAAATTTGAGGAAAAACAAAAACTTCAAGAAAAAGGGGATAAAGTAGTTGAAAAAATAATAGCCTACGATGCCCTCGCGGTTATTGTGCACCCTTCAAATCCGGTTAGCAAACTTACCCGCGAACAAATGGAAGATATTTTCACAGGCAAAACCACCAACTGGAAAGATGTGGGCGGCCCGGATATGAAAATAATCCCATATTCCCGCGAAACATCTTCTGGAACCTATGAGTTTTTTAAAGAACACGTTTTGAAAAACAAAAACTATGTGAACGGCATAATGAGCATGCCAGCCACTGGTGCCATAGTTCAATCCATAAGCCAAACAAAAGGTGCTATTGGCTACATAGGCCTTGCCTATTTAGACAAAAAAATAAAAGCTGTTCAGGTTTCTTTTGACGAAGGAAAAACCTACACAGCACCTTCTGTGAAAAGCGCTATGGACGAGACCTACCCAATAGTTCGCCCTTTGATTTACTACTACACAGAAAAATCCGAAGCAACAGTTAAGCCCTTTGTTGATTATGTGCTTTCTGCTGCTGGACAAAAAATTGTGAGGGACATTGGGTTTATTCCAATTAGCAAATAAATATGAGACGGTTTATTGAAAAAACAATAGAAAATATACTGCGACTTAGCGGTTTGGCCACCACTATCATCATTTTGCTGATGGTGGTTTTTCTGTTCAAAGAAGGCTTTGGGCTTTTCAAAAACCCCGTTGTTGAAAGGGGGCACGTTTTGTGCGTTAATGCCTCCAACAAAATTGAATATTTGAACAGCAAAGAAATAAAATTGATATTTGACGGGAAAATAGAGAATTGGAATAAACTTGGTGGCGAAGATGTGGCTATAGAGTTGTTTAGATTCAATGAAATTTTCAGCCGTTATTCAGAAGAGGAATTTGGAGAAGATTACAAAAAACTTCCGGAGAAATTAGGCGAGGTTATATCTTCCTCTCCGGGGATGATAGCTTTTATACCGAAGCAATATATGCCTTCCACGCAGCAAGTGAAAGCACTTGCAGAGGAGAAAATTGGCGGGGCAGATTTTTTTGGCGGAACGGAATGGATCCCAACCTCTGTGCCATCTCCTCAGTTTGGAGTGCTACCTTTGGTGCTTGGAACATTGCTGGTTAGCCTAGTCGCAATTTTAATTGCCTTGCCGCTCGGTCTTGGCGTTGCCATTTATATTTCCGAGCTTGCAAGTTATGGAACAAGAAAAATTTTGAAACCCGCGGTGGAATTGCTGGCTGGAATACCCTCCGTTGTATATGGATTTTTTGGCTTGGTGGTTTTGGTTCCTCTTGTGCAAAAGGCACTCAATTTGCCCGTTGGCGAAACAGCATTCACAGGCAGCTTGGTGCTCGCTATTATGGCACTCCCCACCATTATCACGGTTGCAGAAGATGCTATGCGTAGCACGCCGAGCGCTATGCGCGAGGCAAGCCTCGCTTTGGGTGCAACTCATTGGCAAACCATATACAAAGTGATTATCCCTTATGCTTCGTCTGGAATTTCTGCTGCTGTTATTTTGGGAATAGGCAGGGCAGTTGGCGAAACAATGGCGGTGCTTATGGTAACCGGAAATGCTGCCGTTATTCCAACATCTCTGTTTGCGCCTATTCGTACAATTCCTGCGGCCATTGCCGCCGAGCTTGGCGAGGCACCGGTTGGAGGAGCGCATTACCAAGCTCTGTTTATGCTCGGTTGCATTTTGTTTATGATAACTCTTGTGATGAGCATTGCGTCTGAACTTATTTCTAAGCGGCAACCTGGGAAGGGGGTGTAAATGAAATTGAGCAAAAAATTATCCCAGAGCATAGCGTTTTGGATTTTCCGCATTCTCGGAGTTTTGGTGGTTGGAATTTTGCTGTGGATTTTAGGGTTCATAATTGTAAACGGCATTAGTGCAATCAGTTTTGAATTTCTTTTTTCTGAGCCCAAAGAGGGCATGACTAAGGGTGGTATTTTTCCCGCCATTGTTGGAACGTGTTGTCTTATAGCAGGCAGTATGTTGGTTGCTTTTCCTATTGGGATTATGTCTGCCATATATTTGAACGAATATACCACAAACGGCAAGATTGCAAAATTCATACGCACAATGACAAACAACTTAGGCGGCGTTCCCTCCGTTATTTTTGGATTATTTGGAATGGCTCTGTTTGTGAATGCGATGAAGTGGGGAGATTCCATTATCGCGGGTTCGTTCACGCTTGGGCTTTTGGTGTTGCCTTTGGTTATTCGCACCACAGAAGAGGCACTCAAAATGGTACCGGATTCGTTCCGCACGGGAAGCTATGCTTTGGGTGCAAACAAATTGCAAACCATAAGGCGTGTTGTGCTACCAACTGCATTCCCGAATATTTTAACGGGTTTAATCCTCGCTGTTGGGAGAGTTTCTGGCGAAACCGCTCCTATTTTATTCACAGTGGCCGCTTACTTTTTGCCAAAACTTCCAACGAGTATTTTTGACCAAGTTATGGCACTTCCGTATCATCTTTATGTTATATCCACCAGCGGCACAAATTTAGAAGCTACCCGCCCAATGGCGTATGGCACTGCGCTTGTGCTTATCACTTTGGTTTTGTGCATAAATTTGTTGGCTGCTTATTTGAGGCGGCGTTTTGGGAAGATGTAGAATTTTTCTACCTTAACCCTATGCCAAACACACCTAAAACTTCTGCGGAAATTCGTACGTCTTTTATAAAATTTTTTGAAAGCAAAGAGCATCTCTTTGTTCGCTCTTCGCCTGTGGTTCCTCAAGACGACCCTACTTTAATGTTTATAAATGCCGGAATGAATCAATTTAAAGCCTGCTTTTTGGGAGATAACCCAAACAACTACAAAAGGGTGGCAAATTCGCAAAAGTGCATTCGCGTTTCTGGCAAGCACAACGATTTAGATGAAGTGGGGCGCGATACTTACCACCACACGTTTTTTGAAATGCTCGGCAACTGGAGCTTTGGAGATTACTACAAAAAAGAAGCCATCGCGTGGGCTTGGGAACTTTTAACCGAGGTTTGGAAACTTCCAAAAGAGAGATTATTTGTAACAGTTTATCAAGACGATGATGAGGCTTGGCAAATTTGGAAGCAAGTTAGCGGCTTACCCGATGCTCGCATAATGCGGTTTGGCGAAAAATCAAATTTTTGGGAAATGGGAGATACAGGTCCCTGCGGTCCTTGCTCCGAAATACACTACGACAAAGGCGACCTTGCAACCCAAGAAGCAACTTTTGCAGATCCGGTACAAGGCGTGAACGGAGCAAATGCGCGCTATATAGAAATTTGGAACAATGTATTTATGCAGTTTGAACGCGTAAAAAATGGCGATCTGCTCCCACTTAAAAACAAAAACGTTGATACGGGAATGGGTTTTGAGCGCGTGTGTGCAATTTTGCAAGGCAAGGATTCCAACTACGAAACCGATGTGTTTTCTCCTATCATAAATAAAATTGCAGAACTCTCCGGTGTGCCATACAATGCAGACCAAAGCGGAATGCCGCACAGGGTTGTTGCAGACCACCTTCGCGCACTGAGTTTCGCAATAGCAGACGGCGCGCTCCCAAGCAACGATGGCCGCGGCTATGTGCTTCGCAGAATTTTGCGCAGAGCGAGTCGCTACGCTCGCCTCTTGAACCAAAAAGAACCTTTCATTTGCCGCCTTGTGCAAACACTTGTGCAAACAATGGGAGAAGCCTTCCCCGAAATTCGCGAGCGTGCAGATTTTGTAACAGAAGTAATCCGCTCCGAAGAGGAAAGATTCATAAGAACCTTGGATGCTGGCTTGGAGAGATTTGAGAAAATAACCCACGAACTAAGCTCCAAAACAATCCCAGGCACCCAAGTATTTTTGCTATACGATACCTATGGTTTCCCTCCAGACTTAACACGCATTTTGGCAGAAGAAAAAAATTTGCAAATAGACGAGGCGGGTTTTGAAACAGAAATGGAAAAGCAAAAAGAACGCGCAAGAGCTTCTCAAAAACAAGGGCTTTCTGCCATAGGCTCCGAAGGCTGGACAATTTTTGCAGAAGGCTCAACAGAATTTTTGGGCTATGAGGCAAGCACAGCACAGGTGAAAATTTTACGCTACAAAGAAGACAAAGGTTCTTATTCAATAGTTTTGGATCGCACACCCTTTTATGCAGAAATGGGCGGTGAAATAGGAGAAAAGGGAACACTTGAAAATTCTGGCGCAACTCTAAAAGTTTTTGATACTATAAAAGTGAACGATATTTGGATTCACCGCGCAAAGCTTTTGAGCGGCGAAGTGAACGAGAAGAATATGTCTTTGGAATTTACCGCAAGTGTGAATTTGGAAGAAAGAGCAGCAACGCGTAAAAACCACTCCGCTACGCATTTGCTGCAGGCGGCACTCCGACAGGTGGTGGGCGATCACGTTACCCAGCAAGGCTCAAGAGTTGCCCCCGAAAATTTACGTTTTGACTTCACCGCTTTTTCTGCACTAACCGCAGAGCAACTAAAAACGATAGAAAACCTTGTGAACGAGAAAATTCAAATGTGCATACCCATAAATACCGAGGTGATGCCTGTGGAAAAAGCAAAAGAGAGCGGGGCTATGGCACTTTTTGGTGAAAAATACGGGGCAGAGGTTAGAGTTGTTTCGGTGGAGAATTTTTCCAAAGAGTTTTGCGGTGGCTTGCACGCAAAAAACACCGGAGAAATAGGAATGATCCGCATTTTGAGCGAGAACAGCGTTAGCGCGGGAGTTCGCAGGATTGAGGCAACAACGGCATTCGGTGCTTTGAACAGTTTTAGGGAAGAGTCGGCTATAATATCTTCGCTGAGGAGGCAGTTTAATGCAAAAACGGAGAACATTTTAGAGCGGGTGTCTTTGCTCTCTGAGCAATTAAAGGCGAGTGAAAAACTTGCGGCAGATTTGCAGGCAAAAATAGCAGAGGGGCAGAGTGCGGATTTGTTCAAAAATCCCATTCAAGCAAAAAACATTCCTCTTTGGGTTTCAAAAGTGAGTATGGAACCAGGGGAGTTCAATGCGCTTTTGGAAGGTGCGCAAAAAACAATGCCAAACGCTGGCATTGCGGTTGTGGCAAATATTCAGAGCAGTTCTGGCACAATAGCGGTGATAGTTCATGCGGATTTGGTAAAGAAAAAAATCAGTGCTGGCGATATAGTCAAAAAATTAGCCGAGCTTGCCGGAGGCAAAGGCGGAGGCAGGCCAAACCTTGCGCAAGCTGGAACAAAAAATCCAGAGAAGATTGAAGCAGCATTGAAGGAAGCAGAGAGAGTTGTTGGGGAATTGTGAATTTACTATATTACCCTAAATGGATAGTTGCCTATTTTGTAGAATTGCAAATCACGAAGTCCCCTCGGATATTCTTTACGAAGACGATTCCATTGTGGCTTTTAGGGATATTTCTCCGCAGGCCCCTGTTCATTTTCTTGTTATACCCAAAAAACATATAAACAACATAATGGAAATTGAAGAAAGCGACAAAGAATTGCTTGGGAACATACTTTTTAATGCCCAAAAAATTGCAAAAACCGAGGGCTGCGAAGAAAAAGGCGCTAGATTTGTTTTGAATTGCAAAACAGATGGCGGGCAAACCGTTGGTCACCTGCATTTGCACGTACTCGGAAAAAGAATGCTGTACTGGCCACCGGGGTAATATGCGTACCCAAATAATAGTCCTTCACCGCTACGCTTATGGCGATAGTTCTTGGATAGTCAAGGCACTCAGCCCAGACCTTGGCGTTCTTTCGCTTTTGGTGAAGGGGGCAAAATCCAAAAATTCCAGATTCAAAGCCAGCATAGACCCCCTTGCGCACAGCGAAATTGAAATTCGCTACAACCGTAGCAAGGGAAATTCGTGTTTGATAATTCCAAAAGAGGCATTTTTGCAGAATTATTTTCAAAAAATGCGTATGAATTTGCAAAGTTTGGCCGCCGCCCAGCTAATGGCAGAAATTTTGCTAAAGCTGGGAAATAATTTTAGCCATGCGGCAGAGGAGTTCAAATGGCTGCTTAACAATTTGGAATACTTAGAGTTAAATGAGGCAAACGAAAATTCTCTCTCTATTTGGTTGCACAAATTGTGTGATATTCTGGGTTATGCGCCAATGCTTTTGAATTGCGGGCTATGCGGGCAAAAAATTCTGCAAGCTCCAGCAGATTTATGGCACAGTGCGGGCGGTGCAGTGTGCGAAAACTGCCTTGGAGAGAAAAAACCGAGCTACGACCAGGTTTTTTTGCAAGAACTTGGGAATTTTGCAAACGGAAAAAGCAATTCAAGGCAAAATTGCCAGCGCATAGAGAACTTTTTTTTGGGACATTTGAAAGTTCACGCGGGTGCTCTGGATAATTTAAGGTCTTATGAATGGTTAATTGAAACACGAAAATTAGCAAGTAGCTGAAATTATTAGAGTTGAGAAATTGATGCTTGGCAAAAATGATTTTTATTCCATGAAAAAGAACGGAGAAGCCATCTCCATGGTGACCGTTTACGACTCAGCATTCGCCAGAATGGCAGAGGCGGCAAAAATAGATATGCTTTTGGTTGGAGACTCTGCTGCCAACACAATGCTTGGAATGGACAGAACCGCGGGCATTTCAATGGAAGCGATGTGTTTGTTCACAAGTGCCGTAAAACGTGGTGCGCCAAATAGTTACATAGTGAGCGATATGCCTTATGGTTCAGACACAGAACCAGAACTCGCGTTGCAAAATGCAACAAAATTATTAGAAGCAGGAGCGCACGCGGTAAAAATAGAAGGACTCCCGCTAAAATCTCTTGAAGCACTCAGAGAAAAAAAAATAGAGATAGTGGGGCACTTGGGTTTGCTTCCTCAAACAGCAAAAAATTTTAAGCAGGTTGGCAAAAATGAGGAAGAAGCAGAAAAAATTATTGAACAAGCAAAAATTTTAGATAGCCTTGAGCCCTGCGCAGTTGTTTTGGAGCATATTCCAGATATGCTCGGAGAAAAAGTCTCGCGGGCTATAAATGCGCCTACAATCGGCATTGGCGCGGGGCAGCAAACAGATGGGCAAGTACTTGTTATGCACGATATATTGCTTATGCATCCGTTTAAGCTACCACCTTTCGCCAAAAATTTTGCAAACTTTTGGGAAGCAGGAGTGAATGCTTTTTGCGATTACAAGAATTGGGTTTGCAAAAAAAAGTTGTTTTAGTCTTGCCAAGCGGAAAAAAAAATTCTATATTTATTCTTGACATTCACAAACAAAAGGAGTATTCCTCATGGCTACAAAAACCGTTATTAAGAAACCAGCAACCGCTAAAAAAGCAGTTGCTAAAAAAGCAGCTCCTAAAAAAGCTGCTCCAAAGAAAGCTGCTCACAAAAAAGCTGCTCCTAAAAAAGCTGCTCATAAAAAGACAGCTTCTAAAAAATAACGTAACATCACACACAGGTCTCCAACCTTCGGGTTGGAGACTTTTTTATTAAAAGAGGTTCTTTTTTTTATTGAATAAGACTTCTTTTATTAGATGGATATCTTTTTATTATTGCAACAACAAACATAAGCAACGAAAAAACAAACAAAACAAGCTCAACATAATCGCCAATCACAGAGTAGGGCGTAAAATAAGTTTCCAAAGGAAAGTTTTGAGTTATAATTTTCTTTTCAAACAGCTCAGTTTTCTCCAAAATTCTTCCATTTGGCAGTATAAAAGCACTAATTCCCGTATTTGCCGCTCTAACAACCCCAATTCCGTTCTCCACGGCGTGGGAACGTACCAAATTGAAGTGCTGGTATGGGGCAATGCTTTTGTAAAACCAGCCGTCATTTGTGATATTGGCAATGAATTTTGCGCCTTTTCGCTTTGCATCCCTCAAAATACTGCCATAAATGGCCTCGTAACATATAAGCGGGCTAAAACTCCCGGGTTGCCATATTGAAAGGCTATCCCCTCTCGAAAAATTGCCACTGCCTAGGTCAACATAATTGATTACCGAAAAAACATCGTCAAAGGGCATTCTCTCGCTAAAAGGCACAAGGTGCATTTTTCTGTATTCCAGCACCGGAATGCCAAAGCCAAACAAAAAAGCTGAGTTATATATGTTGTATTTCTTTATTCTATCTGGGTCTTGGTTCAAACTTCTATTGAGTGCCCCAATGACAATGGCAGAGTTATTTTTTTCAGCATAATCTTCCAAAAATCTGCTTTCTCTATATCGTGAGTTTATGTAATCTGGGATTGCTGTTTCGGCAAATAAAATAAGGTCTGCACTACCGGGTTCCAAAGTTTCAAACAAATCCCAAGTTTGAGTCATAACGGAATCAAAATAATCTCTGCTCCATTTTTTTGTTTGGTGAATGCTGGGTTGCACAACTGCAACTTTCAAAGTATCAACATCGTTTTTTTCGTCTGTTAAAACTCCGTAGCCTCCGATGTAAAAAATTATAGCTAGACCTAGCGGTGCAAGCCCTAGGTTTTTTTTCCTTTTTAAAATAGCCGTAGCTACGCACATATTAGAAGCTATTATTATTGCAGAGCAACCAAATACTCCAAAGAGCGCATAACTCTGCATAAGCTCCAAGTGATTCCCAAACACAAGCCCAAGCGAGAGCCACGGGAAACTCATATCTCCTTTTGCGCGCAGTACTTCAATGCCTGCCCAAAAAAACGGAAAAATAAGAATGTATGGGAGTTTAATAAAAACATAAGCACATACAAGCGTAAACAAACTTAAAAAAGCAATGCTCAAAAAAAGCCCAGATAAAATTAGAGTCGGTGGTGCAATGTCTCCAACATGATAGAACCAATATATGCTAATTGCGTTGAATGCAAAAGCACCGAGGTAGCTTGAGGCCAAGGCTACCCTTTTGCTCGCTGTTTTCAAAACACAAAACCAAGGAGCTAGAACTATCAACGCACCAAGGCCAAGCGGGTATGGCGGAAAGCAAAACGCCAGAAGTACCCAAGAGATAAGCGAAAGCAAAATTGCTGGTATTGTATTCATATTTTAAGTTTCCGAAATTTGCCAATCTGAGTTATTCTTTATTTTATCTGTAGCTATTTGCAAAATTTTTTCTGCGGCAAGAGAGTCTCCACCCAAGGCTTGTTCCAAATTATTCTTGCACAAATATAATTCTTCTGGAATTTTGTGCGTGTTGTCATCGCTTGAAAATTTTTCCAAAACGTTATTGCATGTATCCAAAGCTTCTTTGAAAAAGTTTTGCAGAATAAGGCAATTAACGTAAGTTCTCCAAGTTATGAAATAATAGGGACCTTGCATTGCAACCTCGTATATTTTGCAAGCCTTTGCATATTCGCCTTTGCGTGCATATAGCTCTGCCATAAGGGAATCTATGCGAGCGCAATGCTTGGGATTGTCCTTTTCTTTTTCTTTTATTGATTCGTAAAGTTTCAAAGCCTTTGTAAAATAGCTAATGCCACGCCTAGCGGCTCCCGTCAAAAATTTTTGTTTATCTGCAAGAGCCGCATAGCAAAGGGCAACGTTTCGCCAAGTGGAAAAGAAATAATCTGCTTCCCAATTTATTTCGTTGTAAACATCAAGTGCTTTTGCGTAATCTTGCTTGAGCCTGTATATGAAGGCTATGGATTTTTTTGCAGAAATGGCATAAGCATTGTCTCTTTCCATTTCTGTTATTTTTTGGTAATACACCAAAGATTCGTCTAATCTTCTCATTTGGCATATACAATCTGCGAGGCCCTCGTAAACTTCTCGGTTGTAGTTTTTGGTACATTTTTTATAATAGCCTTCTGCGTTGCTGAATTTTTTATGAAAGCGCAAAATGTTTGCCATTGTTAAGTTAAGCGAAAACGAAAGAGGATTTTTGCTGAGATAAGATTTTGTGAAATTAACTGCTTGTTTTAAATTTCCCGCCTTGCTGTAGTTGGTGGCTATGGAAATTATCGCGCGCTCGTTCTCTGGTTCTTTTGCAAGCAGCTGAACAAAGCATTCGTGGGCTTTCACAAAATCTCCTTTTTCTTGCCAAACTCTTCCCATAGATATAAGAGAATAAGAATCTCTAGGTTCTTTTTCTAACAGCTCTGTTAAGCACTGAGCAGAGTCACTCAGTTTGCCAAGCTTGCCTAAAATAACTGCGCGCATTTTTTTTGCTGGTTGCGACTCTGGTTGAATTTCCAAAAGTTTGTCTGTGATGCTGAGAGCTTTTTCGTACTCGCTGTTTCTTGCAAGCGAAGAAGCAAGATTGTGCAAAACGCCAATGGAGTTGTTGGATTTTTCCATTGCATATTCAAAGCACGGAATGGCTGCGGAGTAATTGCGCATTTTGTGATATATGCGACCAATGCCATTTTCTATTTCCCAAATTTTGTCTGCACCTTCAACTTCTTTTGCTTTTTGAAGCATATCAAGTGCTTGCTCCAAATCTCCGGCATCTAAAATTTTTGATGCTTCTTCAAAAGCCTTGTATGCAGGCAGCTTGTATCTGGAATCGTCTTTTGGAATAGCGTTTTCTTTGTTTTCCAAAAGCTTGCGCGAAGCCATGCTTTCAAAAAAGTTTATCGATTTCATTGCAGAGTTTCTGTGCGCTGGGTTTTGGTCTATGGATAAAATGTATTGATACACTTTTAACGCCAAAGGAAATTTTTGCAATTTTGAAAGAATGGTTGCCATTGAATTGTAAAGCGTGAAACTGTACATACGCCCAATTTTTCTCGCTTTGTTGTAATGCGAAAATGCTTTGCGATAATTTTTTTCTGAAAATGCAAGGCCACCTGCGAGCAAATGCGCCTCCGATGAATTTGGCGAAAAAGAAAAAAGCAAATCGCAACTATCCCATGCCTCTTTGTAGTTTCCCTGTGCATGGTAAATAGTTCCTTTTAACTTTAATGCTTTTTCGCTTTTGCTGTTCACCTGTTGCAAAATTTTGTTTGCACATTCCATTGCTTCGGTTAAATTTTTTGAATGGAAAAGAGTGTAGCCAAGAGATATAAAAACTTTTTCTATATCTGAGTTTTGCGGGTTTTCGTTTTTTAGCACATCGCAAAGAATTTCATAAGACTTTTTGAAATCGCGCTGCATTTGTTTAACCACAGCCATAGATGTAAAACATTTTATGTTGTGCGGCCTGAGTGCTAGCGAAGACTGAAAACAGTCATAGGCTTCGTCAAATAGGTTGAGTTCCATATTTGCAATGCCCATGTTGTACCAAACGCCGGCAACATCGTTGCTTGAAGAGCCTTGCGAAAGGTTTAACGAAAGCTTAAATTCGTCTATGGCTGCTTTTTGCTGCTCCGTTCTTAAAAACATAAGTCCGAGTAGCGAGTGAAGTTCAAACACTTCGTCATTCGGGTCTTGCTTTTTGAGTTCCAAAATTTCGCTCAAGAGTTTTTGGTACTGTCTTGTGCGCTTTTCTCCAAATAAATGAGAGGCCTCTGTAATTTCCAAAGATATGCGTGCGCATTCTTCTTTAATTTCAGAATAAGAACCTTCATCGTAATTCACATTATTCATTTCTCCCCCTACTCTAGTTTTAATACCAACCTTTTATTTTTTAATATCCATAATTTTATTTTTTGCGTTAACTTTTACAACCTTGGGTTGCCAGCTCTTTGCTTCTTCTGGTGTTAAAGACACGTAAGCAGCTATTATCACCAAATCGTTTTTTTGCACAAGGCGTGCAGCTGCTCCATTCAAGCATACAGTGCCGGATTTTGATTTACCTTCTATTACATAAGTTTCAAAACGTTCTCCATTGTTCAAATTCAATACATGTACCTTTTCATTTGCAAAAAGCCCAGCCGCCTGCATGAGCTTCTTGTCTATTGTTATTGACCCCTCATAATCCAAACAAGCATCGGTTACTGTAGCTCTATGGATTTTGCTTTTTAATAATTCTACTAACATACCTAATTATAATATAGGAAATTTAAAATTGAATAAACTTCTTTGTTTCTTCTTCAATGTTCTTTGCGCTGAATATCGCAGAACCTATTACAAATATATTAACGCCTGCCTCACGTGCAAGGGCAAAAGTTTCCAAATTCACTCCACCATCTATTTCTATTTGCAAATTTGGTTTTGCACTTCGTAAGTTGCGAATTTTTTCCAAGCAATATGGAATTAGCGATTGCCCACCAAAACCAGGGTTCACGCTCATAATTAAAACCATATCTGCAATGCCCAGAACTTCGGTTATAGCAGAAAGTGGCGTGGCAGGATTTATTGCAACTCCTGCTTTGCATCCAAGCTCCTTTATTTGGTTCAGCAGTCTATCTAAATGATTTGTTGCTTCTGCGTGTACTGTTATATATTGAACTCCGGCACGTGCGAATGCCTCTATGTGTAGCTCTGGGTTGTTTATCATCAAGTGGCAATCCAGTGGAAGTTTTGTGCAACTGCGAATTTGCTGCGCAATGCCCGGACCAAACGAGATGTTGGGGACAAAGCTCCCGTCCATTATGTCTAGATGAATCCAGTTTGCGCCGCCTTTTTCGGTTGCTTTTATGTCTGCTTCTAAATTCAGAAAGTTGGCGTTTAAAACGCTTGGAGCTATTATCATATAAGTTAATTTACATAAATTCTTTCATAGCTGTTTCTTATTTCTGTGAAATGGCTTGGATTTTTTCGGAAGGCTAAATCATCTGTGCGAATGGAATAAACTCCTGTTTTGTGTGGGGAGGTGTCAAAGTGAGCTTTACTCTCAATGCCAAAAAATTCAAGCAAGGAACCAACTATCATTTTGCTTGCGTTTATTTTTGCCTCTGCGCTGTGGCCTGCTATGTGCGGGGTTGCTATTTCAAGTAAGGGCAAAAGGGAAGTGTCTATGTTAGGTTCGTTTTCCCAGGTGTCTATTACTGCGCCGCCCAAATGCCCCGACTGCAAGGCGTGGCGTAGAGCCTCGCTGTTGCACACCGCACCACGTGCAGCGTTTATTAGCCAAGTGCCCTTTTTTGTTTTGCCAAAAAATTCTTCGTTTGCAAGATACTTGGTTGGATATTTTCCTCCTGTTTCAAGAGGCGTGTGGAGTGTTATTATATCTGCGGCAAAAATGTTGTCGCTTAGGTTTTTTGGCGGGTCGCTTAGCAAAAGGCGCATTCCAAAATTCTCCGCATTTTTTTTTACGCAAGTGCCAACTGCGCCAACTCCAATAATTCCGAGAGTGAGTTCGTTTAATGGTTTACTTATTTTTTTTGAAATTTCAATTAAAGCTGCAGATATATAATCCGCAACAGACTCTGCATTGCTGCCATGCGCAGTTGAGATAAAAATTCCGTTCTGCTTGCAAAACTCGGTATCTATATGCTCATAACCAGAAGTGACAGTTCCTATGAATTTTACCTTTGTGCCAAGCAAAGTTTCTGCGCCGTATTTTCTTGTTGAGCGAATAATCAAGGCATCGGAATTTTTTAGCGTTTCTTTTGAGATATTTTTTGAATTCAAATATTGCACAGCAAACCAAGGCTCCAAAATACCTTGCAAAGAATATATAGTAGAATCAATGGACAATACAAGATTTGAACTTGTGACCTCTGCCGTGTGAAGGCAGCGCTCTAAACCAACTGAGCTAATTGTCCCTTTCAAATTTCTTTAGATTCTAAATATGTTGCTTGTTGGTAGGTCAAGAAGTGGCGAGCCAAAAGTTGATGTACTTGTATTTGCAGCCGGATTTGTAGCCGGTTTTCTGTAAATAGTGGTTGAGCCATATCTTTCAGTTGTGAATTCGTCGTTTAGGTTGTACATATTTTCCGCAGAACCTAAAAGCAAATAACCGTTGGGAGCAAGCGTTTGGTAAAGCTGCGCAAGGATTTTGCGCTTTGCATCATCTGTGAAATAAATCAAAATGTTGCGGCAAAATATAACATCGAAGGAGCCAATTTGCGTGAACTGGTCTTGAATGTTGAATGCCTTGAATTCCACAATATGACGGAGTTCGTTGTTTATAACATAAAATTCGCCGTCTTGCAAAAAATATTTTTTGCGCATTTCTGGTGTTAATCCGCGAGCCACCTCTAGAGGGCCGTATTTGCCTTCCATGGCTTTTGCCAAAACTTTTGAAGAAATATCTGTGCCAAGAATGCCAAAGTCTTCCATGGTGGTTAAACCCATGCCCTTATTGCTAACCACTTCTGCAATTAGCATAGCCATGGAGTAAGGCTCTTGGCCTGTGCTTGCTGCCACGCTCCACATTCTAACCTTTGGACCTCTGCGTTGCCAAGAGCGCTCTTTGCGCTGTACAACGGTTTCCATCATATCTGGCATAATTTTTTCTCTGAATGTAACATAAGGATGATCGTCTCTAAAAAACGAAGTTTCGTTGGTGGTCATGGCATTCAGCATTTTTTCACGGGTTAGGAAGGTTGTGGCTCCGGAGTTTAGCTTTTGAGCTAATTGTGAAAAATTCTCACAGCCAAATTCGTCTAAAATAGGAGATAGGCGCTGTTCAATTAAATACTGTTTATCATCGCCTAAAACAATTCCGCAAATATCAAAAACATATTTGATAATTATGTTGTAATCATCATGATTCATCGTTACGCTCATAAAAACTCCCTTATTTTCTACCTAAATTGACACGTTCAAGTATCGCTTCAGGAATGCGCGTTAAAGTTGCAACCTTATCTAATAAGCCTGTTGCAGCAGCAGCGCGAGGCATGCCAAACACAACAGAAGATTCTTCATCTTGAGCAATTAAGTAAGCATTTTTGTTTTTCAAATATTGCAAAGAGGGCGTACCATCGTTGCCCATACCAGTTAATATAACACCAACAAGGGAGTCGGGAGGGTAGGCTTGAGCTGCAGAGCGGAAAAGAACGTCCACGCTTGGGCGGCAGCCGTTTTCCGGTGGGTCGTTGTTGTTGTCTAAAACAAATTTTGTTCCTCTAGAATTTACAACCATGTGGCAACCACCTGGAGCAATGTAAACTGTTTTGTCTTCTACCACTGTGCCAGGCAAGCCTTCTACCACGGTATGGGTGCATTTTGCGTTTAAGCTATCTGCCAAAGATTTTGTGAAATTGGGCGGCATATGCTGAACAAGCAAAATGGGCAGGGTTGTCATTGAGCAGAGCTTTGGGAGCATATCTGCCAAAGATTTTGGACCTCCGGTGGAAACTCCTATGACTATTGCCTGTATTTGCTTTGTGTGCACAGAAGGTTTTGCCAAAGTAAATGTGAAACCCGTACTTGCCGTGGTTCCAGCCACTGGGTGAATTGTGCCACCGCCGCTAGTGCTGCTACGGGCTGGTGTTACCATTCCTCTGTTTTTGCGAGAAACCCATGCAGATATGGTTGTGTTGAGCATTCTGTGCAGGCTTTCTTGCGAATTGGGAATTTCGGGTGCAGGCTTTGCTATAAAATCAAAAGCACCGCATTCAAGGGCTTTTAGGGTGATGTCGGAGCCGGTGCGGGTTAGCGAGCTTACCATCAGCGTGTCTGGCGTGAATTTAAGCTCGGCTTTGCTGGCAAGCATTCTTTTGAGCGTTGCAAGCCCATCCATTCCTGGCATTTCAACATCCAGAGTCATTAGATCCACGTGGTGCGTTTTCAAAAACTCAAGGGCAGCCATGCCGTTATCTGCTGTGCCAACAACCTGAACCCCAGGTATGGAGGCAATCATTTTTTCCAATATGCTCCGAAACACTTTGGAGTCATCTACAATCAAAATTTTCGCTGGTTCACTCATTTTTTTTCCTCGTTGTGTTAATATAGTAAAATTACTCTTGAGCAAAAGGCATTTTTGTCAAAAAAAGTGTATTCTGCGCTAATAGCATAACGGTTGCTCATATAAGCTAGTGCCGGAGTTAATGAATAGTTCATTTTTGCTCCATCTAAGAACTTTTTTTGCTTTGAAAAATGGTCATTTTCGGGCGTTAAAGAGTTCAAACTGCCGCCATCCCTGCCTTTCCACGAGAATCCCTGCCTTAGCTGCACCTGAAAATGCTTTGCATGCCTTGCGTAAGCGAGCAAATCTATATTCTGGCTGTTTGGTCCGGCCCCGCTGCCTATGGGGTAGTTCAGGTGCGCAATTTGGGCGGTATAAGGCTTGAAATGGGTATATACATAAGGCTCAATCCTTGCATATTCCGCAATGCTCCCCACTTTCCACCCCAAGAAATCAGCCGCATATTCCAAGCCAGCCATCCAAGCCCATTTTGCCTCTATGTTATCGTTTCTAAAAAGGCTAGAGGGGCTCTCCATGTCGTCTAAGAAAAATTCCGAATAAATGCGGATCCCCATTGGGAACCTGTAGCTAAAGTCAAAGGCTATTGCGCCGTTGTTATGGTCTTCGTTGTAATTGCCTTTTTCTGCAAATAGCGGCACTATGGGAACAAAAAGCCAATAGGGGTTCATATCGTAAACAACAGTTATCTCGCTTATGCCAAGCGTTAGGTTGCCAGCTTCAAATTCATAGCGATGTCCATATAAATTTCGGCTGAATTTTTTATCCATGCTACTACCCCCAGGGTCTAGGTCGCCATATAAACTTATAACGGATAGCGGGCCTATTTTTGTTGAGAGCGAAATTTGATTGTATGGCACCGAGGCTTGGTTCAGTGTTAGGTTGTTGTAATATCCTGGGCCAAAGTGCCTGGCATCGCGCGCAAAAGAGAGAGCCCCCCAGCCAAGGCGCAAAGCGAAGTTCCCTCTGTACCTAGCATAGCTAGAGTACTTGGTTTCACCCTCTATATCTTTGTTTCCCTGCTTTTCCAAAAACTCTCTATCCCAAGATTTCCATTCTGCTGGATTGTCGTTTGAATGTATTTCGCTAAAGATTCTCACATCCAGCCAAAACTCCGCAGAATCAATATAGCCGCTCAAAAACGCACCGCCCTCAAAACTGTTTATGGTATCTGCAAAATCTTTGCCGCCGCGAACATCAAAAGCGAAAAGAGGCCTTATGTTCAAGGCAAAAGGTTCCCCGCTTTGCCTAAAAGAGGAATCTATTTGTGGGTAAAAAAAAGTTTGAGGAGCCTCCCCTGCGGTGATATCGTGATAGCGACCTAGCAGGGGAGAGTATTCCAGTGTGCGAAGCGTGTATGGTCGGTCTAGGTTGTAAGTGGGGTAAACCTGAGCTACTGCCGCTGCAAAATACAGAACAGTTATCAATAGTACCCTCATAAACTTGCTTTTCATTTTTTTTGCTCAGACTGTGGATTTCTTTTTTTGCATTCTCAAATAGTTGTTCCGTTTAAAGTCGTTCCTATGCTCAAGGCAAAAGCGTGGATAGATGAATTGTTTTGGAAACATTTTAACTGTGAAAACATTATCGCAACCGGAAAGGCAACATTTGAATTGAACATCTACTGTTTCGCTATAGCCGTGCTTAAAAACCATATTGCGCATTTCAAGGCTGTCTGGTATTTTTTTGGGTTTTTGCCTAGCTTTTATGTCCCTGTGAAGTTCGCAATATTTTGCTATTGGATGCCCCCAAAACTCACGCCCACAACCCGGCTCTTGGCATTTTTTGAGTTTTACCCTCTTTTTCTTCTTATATTTTGGCAGTTGCATAGGGTTGAATATAGTAAATGCGGATTACCAGAACAATAAAAAACGCCCATCTATAAAATCTCCACCAAGTGTCTGTTATCCTTATTTAATTCATATTTAAGTGCTCTGGGACAAGGGAAAGGGACAGGGGATATGATTTCCTAATAAACACCTGAACAAAAGTTCACTCAATTCAAAAAAAATGCACATTTTTGCAAACACTTGTTTGCAAAAATCATTTTTTTTGGATTTTTTTCCCTTTTTTTACGTCTAAGTAAATAGAGGAAAAAAAGATGGGTTTTAAAATTCTCCTAATAGGAGCTCAAATGGCTTTTGCACTTAACGTAGAAGCCCCGCCAGAAATTGCCGAGCAGGTTTTGGCTTATGCTACCCAAGCTGGGGCAAGTGCCGAGAATGCAATTTTAAGGGTTAATATCGCAAAAAACAAGCAGTGCAATGATTATACATTGAAACTCATAGATATATATAATAGTAAAACCATTAAAAAAATTGAGTTCTGCTCAAGGGAATTGCCAAATATTGAATTGCAAAACGCAGTTTTGGAAATATTTGGGCATAATGCAAAACGCAGAGAAGAGCATTTGGCTGGGGAAAACGCGGTTATGGCAATAATAGGTGCTGGTTTTGCAGCGGCGGGGCTTGTGCTCTATTATTCAAATCCGCCAAAACCTGTTTACATATATAAAATACGCGAGGTAGAAAAATGACGGCACTCGTAGCTTGGAAAGAAGGTATGGCACTATCGCAGCAGCATTTGCAGCAGTCGGATAAGTTTTTTTTGCAGCATATAAAAAATGCAGCAGGGCTACCAAAAGGAATGAATTTCGGTTTTGGCAAACTTATTTTTGCAGAAGAGCTTATTCGCGATGGGCTGCTTGCAATCAAAGAATGCGAGGCAATTTTTCCAAGCGGGCTTTCTTTTATGGACTATGAAAATCCGGCTGTGAAAATAGAGGCTAGAAATTTTGCCAAAATTTTTGATAAAAATTTGAATGCGTTAGATGTGTATCTCGCTTTGGAATTGGGTAGTTTTAAGGTTGTATGGGAAAATTACCAAGATTTGTATTCTGCGGAGAACTCTTTGCAAATGCCAATTTCTGTTCCCATGCCGGCAATAGTTTTTGAGAGTGAATCTTTAGATGGAAAGGAGTTTATTCCGCTTGTAAGGCTATTCAGAAATATGCAGGGTTCTTTTGAAATAGATAAAAATTTTTACCCACCGTTGGTATCAATAACCGGATATGAATATTTCACCCAAAAATTGACGTATTTTGACAGGCTTTTGCAAAGCCGCATAGAGGGCATTTCTCATTCAAGGGAATTGTTGCTCAAAGATTTGAAGTCCTTGAAAGCCGTGCTCAATTGCCTCAAAAATACGGAAGGCACTCTGCCTTTTGCGGTTTTTCTGGAAATATCGCGTTTTTTGCAAGAGGCTTATGATTACAAGCATTTAGAATTCAACAAATCTTTCAATAAAATTTTCAACGCTTTGAATGATTTTTTATTGTCAGAAAAAAAAGTTGCTTTTTTGCAAAAACGTTTGCAGCAAGATGGGCAAATATTTTTTGCAAATATTAAGGAACTGTGCATTAGCGAAGCCAAAAGTGTTTGGCTTGCGATCCAGTCAAAACTACCCCCCGAAGAAGCCATTAAATTTATGGGGGCCCAGCTGAAAATTGCACCCAAATCAAAATTATCAAGCATAGTGGTTAGCGCAACGCACGGCATAAACTGCATTCACAGCATAACGCCCGGAACAATTCAAGAAATGCCAAACACTTTTTATTTCAAACTAACAACAGATTCAAAACTATGGAAAGATTTATGCGAAGAAAACGAAATTGGAATTTACGCCCCAACAGCCCTAAAAATAAATTCAGTGGACATTTTAATGGAGAACGCTTTATGACTACAAAATCCATAATTGAACTTTCTGAGCCTGTTTTTTGCTCTGTGCTTTTGCTCTCGCTTGAGGGCGAGGTTAGTACTGAGGAAATAAAAAAGGAGTTTGCCGAAGATATAAAAGAGTTTGCGAATGCGCTTACGAGTAATGGATATTCCAGTTTTGAAATGGAAAATGCAAAATATGCTCTTTGTGCTTGGGTAGATGAATATATTTATGCAAACAGCGCAATATCTGCAAAATGGTTTTCGCATTCGCTTGCTTTAAGCGAATTTGGAGATGCCGAGGCGGGCAAGCATTTTTTTGACAGAATGGATGCTCTGCATAAAAATGCAAATTACAATCAGTTGCTTGAACTTTATGCTAAGTGCATATTATTTGGCTTTATGGGAAAGTTCAGAATGGGAGAACACTCAGAATTAAAACAAATTTTGAATACTGCAATTTCAAAAACGAATATATTTTTAGAACCAATAAATTACAAGCCTGCTTCAAAAACCAAACACAGATTTTCTTTTAGGCGAGGCATAAAAAATATTTTAATAACAGGCTTGTGCGAAACGGAGTGCAAGGAATTTGCAAAAAAAGAAAAACCACCAAAAGGTTATAAATACATATATTCAGATATGAAAAATACCGATGGTTTGCCATTTCTTGACGGAATTGTAATTGTAAATCCTCTGAAAGCAAGCAATTATGCGGAATTTGAATTCAAAGCACCTATTTACAGAGTTGCAGATTTAGAAATTCCAGAAATAGATAAAACTCTGGATAGGAATTATGAATTCAACAGCAATCATTTAAATTATTATCTGCACAAATATTTTTTAGACGAAGCTGCTTGCAAAAATATACTCTCACTACCACGAAAACTTGAGCTATTCAAAATGGGCAATGCTTTTTACTCCCTCCCGTTTTTTTTGTTTCTTCAGAGTGAAAAGCCTCTTGCCTATAGCTTAACAAAGAGAGTAGCATTGTTTTTGTTTTTAGCTAGCTTGTTGTTTTCAATTATATTTTTTGTGGTTTCCATAATTAACCAGTACAAAGAAGAAATAAAAACAGAAGCTATATTTTTATTGCAAAAGCGCAAACTTGACAGCCTTAAAGCGATAGAAGACAGCCTTAAATTAGAATTTGAAAACAGGCTCAGAAATTTGGAGCTTTGCTATCAAAAAGAAATTTTGGAAAAATTTCCGTTCAAAGAAGGTAAAATTCCATCTGTTGCAGAAGTGAGTGATTATTTTGAAAGCGATGGGGAATTCCAAAAATTTATGGATATAATAGATACCACCTCTGACGAGAGAATTAAATTCAATAAAAAAACACTTGCAGAACTTACGCAGTTAAAAAACAGCTTGTGGAGCGATATACCTATTTCCATAGTTATAAAGGCACCAAAAATGGCTTCTGTGAAATTTTGGATAGATAGCCAGTATGTGGAAATTGAGCAGGGTGGCAGCAAAAATTTGGAATTGTTTTTTCCGATAAAAAACAGCAAGGGAATTGAACTAACTGCAAAAACCGCAAATAATGTTTTTTATGAGAGCATCAAAGGCGAATGGAGTTTATTGAAAATAGGAGACAAATATGAATTTTCTTTTATGGACAAAAGCTATTCAGTGGATGTTGAACTGCAAATTCACTGGCATTTGCCAAAAAACTCATTAAAACCCAGCGAATGGTTTGCCCTTCGTTTGGAACCAAATTTAATAAAAAATCTTTCTTTAACCCGTAACCTAGGAGAATAAAAAATGGCTAATAGCTATCAAAATGAAATTCCGCCGGCACGCATAAATATACAGCTTAGCGTGGATAGCGGAGGAGCGCAAAAGAAAATGGAGCTGCCTTTGAAATTGCTTGTGCTGGGCGATTTTAAAATGGACGGCGATGAATCACGGCTCATAGAGCGTGAGAAAATCAATATAAACAAGGATAACTTCGATGGAGTTATGGATTCTATGAATATAGAATTGAAAAGCCTTGGGCTTAAATTCAACAGCATGAAATCCTTTGAACCCATGGAAATTGTGAAGCAAGTTCCAAGCCTAAATCGCTTGATGGCTGTTCGCAATTTGATAAAGGATTTGGGCTCAAATTTGCTGGACAATAGGGAATTCAGAAAAAAAATGGAAAGTATTTTGAAAGATAAAAGTTCTATGAAAGAGATTTTATGCGAACTTAAATTAATACCAACCGAACTATCACAAAAGGAATAGGAGGATATATGGAAGAAACTGGACTCTCTTCAGTTTATAAAAGCATAAATTTGGATTTGCCCACCAAATTTGTGGATATTTCAGAATACAGCGATGCGGCTTCGCTTTACAAGTATAGCCCAAGCGAGCGAATAAGCTCAGGGCTAATGGCTTTTGTGCAAAGTGTTCTGGATAGCTCTGCAACTGTTGAGAAAATAGACAGAGCCTTTATAGATTCGCAAGTTGCGTGGATAGACAAAATTGTGAGCGAACAATTGGATGCCATTATGCACAGCCCAGAATTTCAAAAGCTGGAATCTTCTTGGCGAGCTTTGCAATTTTTGGTTCAACGCACGGATTTTAGAAGAAATGTGAAAATAGAACTCATAAGCGCAGACAAGGAATCCCTTAAATACGATTTTGAAGATTCACCAGAGGTTATTCAGAGCGGGCTTTACCGCCATATTTACAGCGATGAATACGATACTCCGGGTGGCGAACCTTATGCCGCCATGATAGCAAACTATGAATTTGAAAATTCAGCAGACGATATTGATCTTTTGAAAAATGTATCCTCTGTTTCTGCCGCTGCGCATTGCTTGTTCATATCTTCTGTTGGTTCAAAATTCTTTGGAAAATCCGATATTGGTGATTTGCCCAAAATTGACGATTTGGAAAACTATATGGAAAGGGCGGAGTTCACAAAGTGGAGAGGCTTTCGCAAAACAGACGATGCCCGCTATATAGGGCTGGTGCTGCCAAGATTTTTGCTAAGAAATCCTTATGGGGAAAGCAAAAATTCCAGAGGTTTTAACTATACGGAATCTGTTTTGGGTGAGGAACACGAAAAGTATTTGTGGGGAAATGCCGCTTTTGCCTTTGCGGTGAATATGGTGCGTTCTTTTCAGGAAAACGGCTGGTGCGTTCAAATAAGGGGACCGGAGAGCGGCGGCAAAGTTGAGGATTTGCCCATACATTTCTTTAATTCTGGCAAAGGCGCACAAACAAAAATCCCAACGGAAATTTTAATTCCCGAAACTCGTGAATTTGAATTTGCAAAGCAGGGTTTTATACCGCTAAGTTTTTACAAAAACCGCAGCTATGCCTGCTTTTTCTCGGCAAACTCCGCCCAAAAACCCGAAGAATACGATGATGCAGAGGCCACTGCGAATTCCAGGGTGAACTCTCGCCTGCCATATATATTTTTAACCGCAAGGCTTGCTCATTACCTTAAAGTTTTGCAAAGAGAAAATATAGGCGCAAGCAAAAGCGCAAGTGTTTTGGAAGCCGAGCTTAACAATTGGATTAAAGAGCTTGTAACAGAAATGAAAAACCCTGGTCCCGAACTTGCCGCCACTCATCCTTTGAGTTTTGGGCAGGTGACAGTTGTCGAAAATTCAGACAACCCCGGATTTTTTAAAGTTACTCTTTCTGTTATTCCGCATTTCCAAGTTGAGGGCGTGAATGTGAATTTATCGCTTGTATCTAAAATGCCAGCGGCAAAGCAGTAAAATGGTATGAAAGAAAATCTCCCTCTCTGGAAATTGGCTCTGAACGCTTCACCGGATTCTTTTGGTCTTATTCCGGTGGATTTTTCTCCGAGCTTTATTTCTTCGAGCAATACTTCGGCGAGCGACGACAATAGTTTGGAAGATATAATGCCTCCAGATTGGGAGAAATATAATTATACCGCTGGAAATTTCGATTCTACTCTATTGTCGGCTTATGACAAATTAAAGCAGCTTTTTCCGGGTGTTTATGTGAATGTGAATAATGGCAAACGTGTGAATAGCTGGTGCGGCTTGCGTTCCCCTGCATGTGACATTGGCGCAGCTCAAAGCGCTCACAAAACCGGTAAGGCGTTGGATTTGCACCACGGTTCTAAACTAAAAGAACTGAGAGATTTTTGCGAAAGCACCGAGGGGCTTGAACTTGGAATTAAAAGAGTTGAGCATAGGGATAGCACAAGAACTTGGGTTCATATAGATGTTATGCCACCTAACGCGAGTAATTGGAAAGATAAAACCAAACCCTATATTTTTGTACCTTAGTAAATAAAAAATTCTATCTTCCTCCCTATGCTTCTCGGAAACTACAATGATTGCACAGTGCTAGAAGAATTGCCGCAAGGGTTTTATGTGGAAACCAGGGAGGGCAAAGATAGAGTGCTTTTGCCTAAAACAAAAGCACCTAAAAATTTAAATATCGGTGATAGCATAAATCTTTTCATTTATTTGGATAATGAAGCGAGGCCGGTGGCCACAACGCAAAAAGCCAAGGCTTGCGTTGACGAGTTTGCAGTGCTGCGTGTTAAAGATGTAAATGATGTGGGGGCATTTTTAGACTGGGGCTTGGACAAAGATTTGATTTTGCCCTTCAATAACCAGTTAGGGGAGTTGGAAAAAAACGATACCTGCGTTGTACGAATTTTTATAGACGAAAAAAGCGGGCGCATAAGTTCTACCGAAAGATTGCGAAAATATTTTGACAGGGATATTTCGGAACTTAAAGAAGGAATGGAAGTTTCGCTTATCGCCTATGATTTTCAAGAGGAGCGCCATATTGATTTCGTCATAAACAAACGCTGGACAGGCAGGCTTTATTGCAACCCCATTTCCACAGGTTTGCATATAGGTGATTTTTGCACAGGCTACATTCACAGTTTAAGAGAAGAAGATTCCTTAATTGCCCTTAGCCTTTCACCCATAGGTTTTGATGCTCTTGTGGATAAACACAAAGAAGCCTTGCTCAAAGCCCTAAAAGACAATAACGGATTTTTGCCATTTTCCGATGATTCTTCTCCAGAGGAAATTCGCAAGAATTTTGGTATGAGCAAAAAAGGATTTAAAAAGCTCGCAGGCAAGCTGTGGAAGCAAGGCGTGGTGGAGCTAAGCCCTAAGGGAATTAAATTGGCTAAGAACTAAAACAGATAGGCGTGGATAAGAAGGCGGAGATCTACACCTAAGCCAAAATTTATTTCGCTATCCCACTTGGTACTACTATTATTTTCATAAGAGTCGCGATATATTCTGAGACCTGGGAATAATTCTAACGAAAGATCCCATTTGAAATTCGTAGGTGGAAACCAAGATATACCAACAGCACAATTTGGCGCTATAACAAGGTGATTTACTCTGTTTCGCGCGTTTCTGTCACCGCCGCTCCAATAACCAAAGCCAACGTTTGGTCCCCAATGTATTGGAAATTTACCTGCCGATGCATCTACTTTAATGGCTCTTGGTTTTAAAAAATAATAACCAACATCTAAACCAATGGCTGTCAAACCTCTGCTACCAATTCCTAAGCCGCTACCGATATAAACATCCCAAACGTTGTCGCTATTAAGATGCTTTATATCAAAACCCGAGCCATAATTGCTAGCCCAAAGACCTACAGCATTTTTATCTTCTGCAAAAGAGATCCCTGCAAATAAAACGAAAACTAGAAATAATCTTTTCATAAACTTAAATATAGTAAATCCCCCCTTGAATGGAGATTTTTTAACAAAAATCTCCATTTGTCCCCCCGTTTTTCCGCTCTGAGAGCTAACGGGGGGAACGCCACAGCGAGATTCTGAGTTAATCAGTGGCTATATATAGTAAAAATCTTTCACTTCTTTCATTAACTCCCTGTATTCTTCCACAGATTTGAAATGCGGAAATTCTGTTTTCACGGAATCTGGAGCGCGAAAGAGGCAGGCTTTGTCTGCTGCTTTAAGCATTGAAATATCGTTGTAAGAATCGCCGGCAGCAAATACTTTGAAGTTCAGAGATTTAAAAGCTTCCACAGCGTGCTGCTTTTGATTTTTCATACGCAATTTGTAACCTGTTATTTTATTGTCTTTAATTTGCAAATTATGGCAAAACAGAGTGGGGTAGCCAAGGTTTTTCATTATGGGCTTTGCAAATTCCGCAAAAGTATCTGATAAAATCACAACTTGGCAAAACTCTCTCAATTCATCTAAAAATTCCTTTGCGCCTTCTAAAAGAGGCAAATTCTCAATAACGTTTTGAATATCTGAAAGTTTTATATTGCGCTGACCTAAAATTTTAAGCCTGTGCTGCATAAGCTCATCGTAGTTGGCAATGTCGCGTGTGGTTAGGCGAAGCTCATCTATTTTTGTTTGCTCGGCAACAGAGATCCAAATTTCCGGAGAAAGAACACCCTCCAAATCCAAGGCTACAATGCAGTTAGACAAATTTCACCTCTTTATTCTCCCGCCGCTGGTTCTTCTTCTTGTGTGGGCGCAATTTCAAAGGCGTGGCAAGCAGCGTTGCAGGCACCGTTAAAACGTTTCCACAAAATTTTTGCCAAGTGCATTGAAACATTACCAGAGTCTCTCCATGCGGCTCTCAGTGAAGATGTTTCAGAAACAACTTCGGCACGGGTGAGTGTTTTGCTTTTGGCTTTTGCCAAAAGTTCTTCTGCCTGTCTGCACAGATCTTCTTTTTTTTGCGCATTTATTTTGTCTAGATTGCTTCTTATTTCTTTTTGATCGTTGTAAATGGAAAAGAATTTTGAAATAAGGTCTGCAAACTTAGTGGAAATTTCTGCCTCTGCCACTCCGCAACGCCCAGCTTTTTCCCACTCGCTTTGTAACTCGCGAACTATTTGCAAAGTTTTGAATTTAAAGTTTTCTTGTTCCAAAATGGATTTCAGCCTTTCCATTAAGCCGTGCTTTATTTCCCAGTTTTTATCCAATTCCTTTGCTATTTCCGGCTTGCTTTTTGAAGCTGTTTCCCATATACGGTCAGATACTGTATAGAATCTTTCGTAAAGTTCTTTGGAATAACCGTTGTTTTCAAGTGCTTTCCATTCTTCTTCTATTGCCTTCCAAGCTGCTAAAGATTCTGCACTGGAGGCATCAAAATCAAGTGCTTCTATTTTGGCGCATATTTCTTCTCTTGCTTTTCTGGCACTATCAAAATGGGCATTTCTTTTTTCAAAGAAAAAATCACTTGCGGCTTTGAATCTTTGCAATAATTTTTCGTATTGCTCAGAAGGAACAGAGCCTGCGTTTTTCCAGTCTGCGCTGAGTTTTGTGAACGCCTTTGGGGTGTTTCTCCAGTCTGTTGATTTTGCAAGAGCCTCAGCTTCTTCGCAAAGTTTTTCCCTTGCGGCAATTCTCTCACCTATTTGCTCGTCGATGCGTTTTTTGTAGGCTTCTTGTTTTTTGAAGAAAGAATTTACTGCAGCTTGGTAGCGTTCCCAAATTGCGTGGTTTTGAACTTTTGGAACAAAGCCAGTATTTTTCCACTTTGCCTGCAACTCCTGAATTTTTTTGAGCTGTTCTGCCCATTCTCCTGCTGCCCCTGCAAGCTCTTCTATTTGGGCGCATATATTTTCTTTTGTTTTCAGGTTTTCTTCTTGCCCCTTTTCTTGCTCTTTTAACAAGGGCAAAACAGAATCCATTACTTTGTCCAGCCCAGTTTTAAAACGAGGCCACAGTTCCTGAATTTTTGTTGCAGGCATATAACCAGCTGCTTTCCATTGTTCAAGCATTGCAAAGGCCTTGGTTCTGTTTTCCAAAACAACAGGCATATTTGCAAGTTCTTCAATCTCTTTTATCAACTGCTCCCTTATTTGCTCGGCGTGCCAAGAAGCCCATTCCTGCAAATTCTGAAAGCGGCTTGTTGCGGTTCTGAATTCCTTGTAAATATTTTTGAACTGAGATTTCTTTTCGCCAACAATTTCTTTCCACTCGTAAAAGGCCTGCCTAACGCTTTGAGAAATTTCGTTGAAATCGCCATTTTCGTCTAAAGCGTTTATTTTGTCTATTATGGTTTGCAAAAGTGGCAGTTTTGCATGGTATTCCTCTTCGCTTAACTTGTCTTCTTTAGTTTCGGCAGATTTTTCTTCTGCGCTTTCAGGGTCTAAGTCTTGCGTTTCTGCGGTTTGCTCTTGTATGTGTTGCGTTTGTGTTTGTACAGGAGCTTGCTTTTTACTTTCTTCCTCTTCTTTTAATTTTGCTTCTTGTTTCGTTTTTTCTTCTGCAAGGCGGGCTTTTTCTGCCAAAATGCTTTCTTTGTGCTTTTGGAACACTGAATTCAATTCTTCGTTTTGCGGTGAGCCTAGCGTAGAGGCTTCTTTGCCCAGATTTTGGGCTTCTTGGTAAAGGCGTTGCATTTCGGAGTCCACGGCAAGCGGATTTTTATTTTCCAAAAGTCTTGTTGCGTGAGACAGCAATGCTTTTTGTTTTTGCGAGAGCAAATCTGCTTGGTCTTTTACCGGGTCTGTTTTTGCAACCTGTATTGACGAGAGCATTTCTTTTGCCTTTATTCGAGCAGCAGCACAAACGGCATCTTTTTTAATTTCTTCAAGCAGGTTTTCTCTTTCAATTTTAGCAAGAGCGGCAAGGGCAACTTCTTCTTGGGCATCGCTTTTGGCAACCCCAGCAAGTACTCCCTGCTTTGTACAGTCGCTTATCAATTCCAAGCGGACTTCTGTTGATTTTGCTATGGGCAAGAGTTCTTCTTTGTCTTTTACTGGCAATTCTTCCAATATTTTGCGAATTTGTACGCTCGGTTTGCCAACGTGATTTTTTACTGTTTTAAAAAAAGATTTTTTCAATACTTCTCTTATTGCGCCTTTTACTGAGTTATCTTGTTCTGTTTCCAATAATTTATTCAGATGTTCGGGTGAAGATATTTTTTGAACTGCTAATTTTCTTAAATTTGCATCATCTTCATTTGTAGCTATATATAAAAGAGCATCTAAATCCGTGGCATTCAAACTTTGAACAGCCTGCTTGCGAACAGTTAAATCCGAACTTTGCCATTTTGGCTTAAATACATCTAAAAAACTCATAATAACCTCTTGTTTATAAAGTATATGTGCAAAATAATGTAGAAAATCTCGTTCAACACTTGCGTATAACGCCAGCTAAAATTCCCGCAATGGAGAAGCTATCGCCCTCATCTATGATTATTGGCGAGTATGCTCCGTTTGAAGCTCTTAGCTCAATTCTGTTTTCTGAGGGGTAGTAGTGCTTTAGCGTGGCATCGCCGTCTATTATGGCGGCTATTATTTGCCCTCGTTCTGCATTTTTTTGCATGCGAATAATTGCTAAATCGCCGTTTAAAATTCCGTCTCCAGTCATAGAATCCCCTTGTACTCTAAGGGCAAAAATCTGGCTGCTGCGAGGGAGCAGAGCTTTGTCCACAGCCAAGGTGTCTTCTACGTTCTCTTCTGCCAAAATTGGCGTACCTGCGGCTATTCGTCCAATAAGAGGCACGTGGGCAGCAGTGGCAATGGAGGGAGCGCTTTGCAAAAGTTCTATGCTACGGGCCTGGCGGGAGAATTTTTTTATCAAGCCCTTTTTTTCAAGGGAAATCAAGGCATCTCTAACCCCATTGGTGCTTTTTATGCCAAATTTTTCGCCTATTTCGCGAACGGTTGGAGGAAATTTATTCAATAAAATAAATTCCTTTATGTAGTTGTATATGGCGTGCTGACGTGCTGTGACTTTTTTCATAAGAGAAATATACAAAAATACTGAACAAAAGGGCAGGATAAAAGCTACAATTATATGCCAAAACCATATTTTTAAAGATTTTAGGCATTTTTTGCCTTTTTTTACGTCTAATATATAAATGAAAGAAAGCTTGAATTTTAAAAAAATGTTGCAAATAGCGGCAGCCTCCGATTTGCCTGTTTTGCTAACAGGTGAGTCTGGCACGGGCAAGGAACTTGCGGCTAGGGAATTGCACGCTCTTGGCAAAAGAAATAACAGGGCTTTTGTTGCGGTTAACTGCGGAGCCATTTCCGCGGGCATTGCCGAGTCTCTTTTTTGCGGGCACGTTAAAGGTGCTTTTACCGGAGCAAGCAGCGATAGGGTGGGTTTTGTTAGAGCGGCCAGCGGCGGCACTCTTTTTTTAGACGAGGTGGCGGAACTCTCCCCAGACATTCAAAAAACTCTTTTGCGAACATTGCAAGAAAAGATTGTTATGCCTGTTGGCAGTCAAAAAGAGATAATGGTGGATTTTAGGCTTATTTGCGCGACTCACAGAAATTTGCCCTCTCTTTTGGAAAAAGGGCTTTTTAGGCAGGATTTATATTTTAGGTTGGCTTCTTTAACCATAAACATTCCCCCTTTGAGGGAGCGGAGCGATTTGCGAAACATTGCAGAATCTCTTTGGAAAGGCGATGAGCCTTTGAGCGAACGTAATTTGAGGGCTTTGCAAAGTTATTCGTGGCCTGGCAATATAAGGCAATTGAAAAATGTTTTGGAACGCTATGCCCTTTTTAAGAGTCACGGATATTCCCTTGAATTTTTGCTAAAATCCGAATCGGAGCAATGCAGTTTTAATTTGAATGAACCTCCTCCTCCTCAATACAAACCAAATCTATGCGAAATCAACAAAGAAATAGAGCGTTGTGAGGGAAACAAAGCTAGGGCTGCAAAGAAACTTGGAATCAGCAGAGGGAGTTTGTATTATAAATTGAGGAAGGGGGGGTCAACAGAGACTACCTTGGAAAGGGCTACTATTTAAGTGTCCGTTGTGTGCAGGATTAGTTTATGTCTGCAACCAGAATCACTAGTTAGTTTCAAACCCGAATTCTTTTGCGATTTTGAGCATATTTTTGTCAAAAGAACAGAGGATAATGTTTTGTTCCTTGGCGTTTTCTCTAAAATAAAGAGCGGTGCCAAGATGAATAGCATCAAGGCTTTTGCAACCTGCAAGTTTTTTGTTTTTAGCAATAGAATTTCCGAATGGTTCTTCTATAGGTTTGTAAAAAATATCATCCAACAAATCATTGAGAATTTTCTCTTTTTTGTTAAGCCAAATGCTATCATAATAATGTGCATTAGTTTTATAGTGTCGTTGCAAAGAAATATTCGTTTCTATTTTGAGAATTATGGAACTAACTCTTGCTTCGCTAGATTTCCAAATATGCCAAGCATCATCAAAGAGTTTTTCGTCAAACAAGATAGCAAGCAAAAGTGAAGAATCAAAATAAGAGTTCATAAATTAAAATCTGTCAGAACGAGTGTATTCGTAAGCCTCCAACCAATCAAGTCCTGCTTCTGGTTTTTCAGGCATTTTGAGTTTTTTAACATTCTTTGGGGCAATAATTCTGCCAGCCGCCGCTTCTTCTGCCAGCCATTCTTTGAAAGTTTGCTGATGAGCAACTTTTACCCTTGCAACAGAAGCTCCATGAACTTTTGTCTGCGTTTTTTTAATGATTGCAGGTTGCATAACTGCTCCTCTGTGAGAATTTCTCCTTTGCTTAAAAATATAGAAAATATAGGAGTTAAACAAATCATTTAGTGTTCGTTTCCCTTGACAAGAACAAGGTTAAAGAATTTACTATATTAACATTCCGTGAAAGTTGCATTCATAAATCCACCCTATTTCCCCAAATTCAGTAGGGAGTCTCGCAGCCCGGGCGTGGCTAAATCTGGAACGCTTTACTGGCCAATGTTTCTCTCTTATGCGGCTGGGGTTGCAGAAGCCGATGGCAACGAAGTTTTATTGCTAGATGCTCCGGCTATGGATTTGAACAAAGAAGAGACATTAAAAAAAATAAAAGAGTATGGAGCAGATTTTGTTGTTTGCGAAACGTCCACCCCAAGCATAATAAACGATTTGCAATTTGTGCGGGCAGTAAAGGAAAATTTGCAAAAACCAGTGGCCCTTATGGGAACTCACGCAAGCGCAGAGCCTTTGGAAACTATGAGTTTGGAGAAATCGCTTGATTTTTGCATAATAGGAGAAGCAGATTACACCATAAGAAACCTTATAAGATACCTGCGCGGAGACGGAGCAAAAAAAATATCCGAAATTGCCGGCCTTGCCTGGCGGTATGAAGATGGAACAACCGACTTTCAACCCGAAGCGCAAAAAATTCAGAATTTAACCGAGCTTCCTTGGGTTAGCAAAACTTATCGCAAACATCTCTACTCCTGTTACAAAAAATATTTTTACGGCGCAAATTTAAATCCTCTCGTGGTTATTCTGGCTGGCAGGGGTTGCCCTTACCGATGCACATATTGTGTTTTGCCGCAAACGATGAACGGGCACACTTATCGCAAACGCGAACCAAAAGATGTTGTTGACGAACTTGAATACATAAAGAAAAATTTTAGTGATTTGGGCGAAGTGTTTTTTGAAGATGATACTTTCACAGCAGATAAAGAAAATGTAAAAGCTATATGCACAGAAATTTTGAACAGAAAACTTAAAATGATTTGGAGTTGCAATGCAAGAGCAGATGTTCCTGCAGATTTACTTTTGCTGATGAAGCAAGCAGGTTGCCGTGAGATGTGCGTTGGTTTTGAATCTGCAAACGCAGATGTTTTGAACAGCGTTAGAAAAGGCTTAAAGCAAGGCGAAGCAATGCCATTTATGCAAAATGCAAAAAAAGCTGGAATTTTTGTTCACGGCTGTTTTATGGTTGGCAACGAAGGCGACACAAAAGAAACTTTAGAAGACACTTTAAAATACGCAAAAAAACTTTCCCCAAACACCGCGCAATTTTACCCCATTATGGCATACCCAGGAACCACCGCATACAAAGAAGCCTTGCAGAGCGGTGCCTTAACCAGCAATGATTACGGCCAGTGGCTGGATAAAGACGGCTATCACCGCACAACTATTAGCCGCCCCGGGCTTTCGCCTCAAGATTTGGTTGATTTTTGCGACCGTGCTCGCAGGGAATTTTATTTGCGTCCAAAGTATTTAATTAAGCAAATTAAATTAGCTCTTTTTGATAGAGAAGAACGCAAGCGTTTAACAAGAGGTTTTGGAACTTTTTATAAACACTTGTTCAGAAAACACGGTTCACTAAATTACAAATAAATGAATACTCCACTTATATCAATTGTTATTCCAGCATATAATGCAGAAAAATATATTGAAGAATGTTTGAACAGCATTTTAAATCAAACATTTCAAGAATGGGAATGCATAATTGTAAATGACGGTTCCACAGATAATACGCCTGCGATAATTGAGAATTTTGTGGTTAAAGATAAACGTTTTTCGTGTTATACTATTCCAGGCAGCGGTTCGGCAAAAGTTCCAAGGGACAAAGCAATATCTTATGCAAAGGCGCAGTGGATTATTGATATAGATGCCGATGATTTTATAGACAATGATGTACTGGAAAAATTTTATGCTAGAGCTATAGAAACAAAAGCCGATATTGTATATCTGAGAATGAAACTTTTTTATGAAGAAAATCCTAAGAAGTTTAGCTTTATTCCCGTTCAAAATTTTGATATGAAAAAAGTATTAACAGGGAAAGATGCTGTGATGCTCACTGTTCCAAAATGGGTAATAGGAGCAAAGGGTATTGTAAAAAAAGAACTATGGACTGCTTGTTCAACTTTCAATAGTGAAATAAAACATATAAATGTAGATGAGTACGATACTAGGGAAATGCTAATAAAAGCAAAAACAGTTGCATTTGAAAATGTAATTTATCATTATAGGCAACACAGCGTTTCAATTACAAAGAAAATATCAACCAAGTTTTTTGATACCCTTATTACGGATAAAATGCTGGAGAATTTATTTTCCGAACATTTTGGGCATGATAGTTACCAGAGACAGCTCGTGTCTCAATATAGGATAAAAGGACTTATTGCAAAGCGAGCGTTTTTGTTTCGTGTATGTTCAAAATTACAAGCTGAGGAACGGAAAAAAATAAAGGAAATGATAAAAGAGCATTATATGTCTCTTGATTGTACATATAGCTATACATTATTTGAGATAATTTCGTTTTGCCGCTTTATCATTGGGGCAATTTTTAGATATTTCCGCTATTTTTTGCTATATTGATTAAATGCCGGTTGCATCAAAAAATCCGCAAGTAATAGATATCCCTGTTGTACACGATAAACGGGGTAATTTATGCGTTGTTGAAGGAAATTCTGCTATTCCATTTAATATAAAGCGGGTATTTTATTTATGCGACATTCCTGGTGGTTCAAAACGTGGTGGGCATGCTCACAAAAAATTGCAACAATTCATAATAGCTGTGAATGGCAGTTTTGAAGTTAATGTTCAAGGCAAAGATTTCAAAGAAACCTACGTACTTAATCGTTCAAATTTTGGGCTTTACGTTCCTCCAAAACATTGGTGCCAATTGAAAAACTTTTCGAGCGGTGCGGTATGCCTTGTGCTGGCCAGCGAACATTACGATGAAAGCGATTATATAAGGAATTTCAAGGAATTCAAAAATGCATATATTTAATAAAAAAGAATTTATTGAGTTGAACAAGCATAAATGTTCTGAATTGCATTATTTGGATTTTAATGGAGTTAGCATTGTTTTAGGAGAAAAAAGCGGCGAGCTCTATTCCCATTTTTCCGCTCCTTTTGGTGGGTTCTCAAGTTTGCAAAAAACACCTAGCTTGGAAATGATGGAAAATGCCTGCGAAAAATTATATGAATGGTTAAAGGAAAAAAATAAAAAATGCCATATAACGCTACCACCGCCGATATACAATGAAAATCTTGTTTCTTTGAGTTTTTACTCTTTGCAAAACAGAGGTTTTTCAATTGAATACACAGACTTGAATTATTCGTTGAATCTATCAAAATCATTGCAGCCAAGCCCTAATTTTTGCAGAGATTTGAAAGTTGCGTTAAAAAAAAATATGCTATTTAAAAAGTGCGAAAATATTTCTGAAAACGAAATAGCTTACGAAATAATAAATACGAACCGAAAAGAGAGAGGCTATCCACCGCATTTGTCTTTTGAAGAATTGCAAAAAACAAAAAAAGTATGCGACATAGATTGCTTTTTGCTGTATATGGAGGAAATTCCCATTGCGGGAGCTTTTGTGTATTTAACCACACCGGAAATTGCCCAGTTGATTTTATGGGGTGATAAAAGAGAGTATAAAAAATTTTGCCCTATGAGTTTATTTGCTATGCGCATAGCTGAGCATTACAAAGAAAGAGATTTTCTTTATTTTGATTTAGGACCCACATCAAAAAACGGAATTCCAAATTATGGGCTTAGTTATTTTAAACATAAAATTGGATGCGAAATAACGCTTAAACACACGGTACATCTATGATTCCTTTTCTCCCGCTAAACCGCATAAATGCCGCTTATGAGCCGGAACTCTCGGAGGTAATTTCAAGGGTTGCAAAATCTGGCTGGTATTTGAGAGGAAATGAAACAGAAAAATTTGAAAGCGAATTTGCCGCATTTTGCGGAATGCAGCATTGCACAGGAGTAGCAAGTGGGCTAGATGCCTTAACGCTCATTTTTGGTGCTTACAAAATTCTTGGAAAATTAAAAGACGGCGACCACGTTATAGTTCCGGCAAACACATACATCGCTTCCATTATGGCTATTTCAAAAAACAATTTGATTCCTGTTTTGGTTGAGCCAAGCGAAGAAACTTTCAACATAAATACCGCTCATTTAACCAAAAATACAAAAGCCATTTTAAGCGTGAATTTATACGGCAGGCAAGCAGATGTTGCAAAAGAAAAAAATTTGCTTTTAATTGAAGACTGTGCCCAAAGCGCAGGCATAAAACCCACCGGTGATGCGGCAGCTTTCAGTTTTTATCCCACTAAAAATTTGGGTGCGCTTGGAGACGGGGGAGCGGTTGTTTCCAACGACGAGGAATTGAATAATGTTGTTAGAGCACTTGGGAACTATGGCTCTCAAAAAAAATACATCAACGATTATTTAGGGTTTAATTCCCGCCTAGACGAAATTCAAGCAGCGGCACTCAGCGTGAAATTGCGGTGGCTGAATGAAGACAATAAAAAACGCGGTGAAATAGCAATGCGCTACATTGCAGAGATAAAAAATCCTGATATTATTTTGCCACAAAAAGAGGGAAACAACGTTTGGCATTTATTCGTTATCCGTTGCAAAAATAGAGATGCCTTGCAAAAGCATTTATTTGAAAACGGAATAGAAACGATGATCCACTATCCCATTCCTCCTCATTTGCAAAAAGCATACAAAGACGGAAATTTGCTCTACGATAAACTTCCAATAACGGAAAAGCTTGCAAGTGAGGTTTTGAGCTTGCCTATTCACCAAGCCATGACAGAAGAGGAAATAGAAACTGTTATTAATTCGCTATCCAAGCCTCTCCAAAACCAGAAACCGTAGCCATAATATCCTTGCCGGTATCTATGTTTCTAACCGAGATGGTTTGCCCTTTAAACGCATTTTTTTGCGCAATGGCACTTGTTTGAACAACAGCCTCGCCAAATTTTGCAAAAAGTTTAACGGCATCACCTGCTTTAACTGCATAAGGGGTGCTTAAAGCATTGTCCACCAAAGGCTCGCCAGCTTTTAACGTGCGTATTGCTGTTCTGCCAATAGCTTCGCTTGCTATTTTTATGACTTTCCTCTTTTGAAAAGTTGTTTCTTGCCACACCATTTCAAAATCCCGTTCCTCAACGGTTTCGCCCTTGTGAATACCCTTTTTCATTTCTGCTATGTATTCAAAGCGATGTACAATAAAAGGAATGTTGTATTTTGCGATTACCTTTTTGTTGTTGAAAATCTGCACGGTTGCCATTTCTTGGCCAATTCCCGAAAATTGCGGAGAAAGGCTAACTACAATTTTTCCACCCTGCTCAGGTGCCGCTATTTTATTTGGTACTTTTGGAACTTCAAAATTCCAATCTTTGCCCTCTTTCAAATTTGTTGCCATTCGCGAGCGAACTTCCTTTAACAGAAGATTTTTCAAAGAATCCGATGACACAAGTCCGGCACGGGCAGTCACATCGCAAAATTTTACCCCGTTAAACTCTATATCTTGGCCGCTCGCAACCGATTTGATGAAAAAATTCTTAATGGCACTCTCTGTAACCCTAGTTTTTCGCCCAGGTTCTCCAACTTTGCCCACTTCCAAAGCCGAAATTCTCTTTACCAAAGCCTCTTCGCCCTTAATTTCCGCTATTTCCCCCAAACGAATAACGCCGGGTTCAACCGAGGCCTGAGCTTTCAAAGCAACAGTAGCCTGTGCCGAAAGAGCCATTTTAGCCCCAATAACCGCAAAAAATATAAGAAAACGAATCACAAAGGCTTAAAATGCAAAAAATGTGCCAATATTTATTACTATATTACTGAAAATGAAAAAATTAGCCCTTTTAACGCTTTGCGCCGGTCTGTTTTACTCTTGCACCGTTTACGAAATGCCGTCTTCTAGCAGTTCTAGAGCAGGTGAATCGAGTAGTTCTTCTGAGGGCGCGAGCAGTTCCTCTGCGGTATCAAAGAAATATTGCGTTGAAATTGCAGAACCTAGGCGTTGTCAAGAGGTACCTCTAACAGAAACAAAATGTATAACTGGCTACGAATTGAGCACGTTTTGCCCCTAAGGCAGTTCAATCTCAAACTAAATTCTTTTTAAACTGCTTTAACAATTCATCTTCCGTAATGCCAGCCGCTGCTCTTGAAGTTGAATTCAGAATAACGCATTTAATTTTTCTGTCAAAAACATTTATAAAAAATTCCGTATTCGCTTTAATGTCTTTGATTTCATAAGGAATATTTTTAGAGTCCAAATATTTTAAAAAAGCTCTTGTTGTGCTGCTTGGGGCTGAATAACCTGGCAATAAAATTTTTTCAAGCTCTTTATGCTTTTTTATTATGGAGAGAATATCTTGGAATTTTTCTATTCTTATTTTACTATCGTCTGCGCTGTTGTCTTTTCTCTCAATTTCCAAACCTATATTTTGAATACCAACATTTAAAAGTCGCATTATCCCATATCTTTCTTCAACGGCTTTTTCGCCTTTATTATATATCAAGGTTTTTTTAGCTATTTTAGCCAATATGCTCCAAAAGCGGTTTGTGGAGTTTGGGTAATAAAAAGGATAATCCCATCTTATCTTGTTTGGCGGAAAACTGCCGAGTATTAGGCAGTTCATTTTAGGTACATCTCTGTACCAATTTTCGTGTGTTTCGTGTTTTAGGTTTGGCATATCTACCCTAAAACAACTTTTCTATAACCTCATCAATATGAGTGTGCATATTTATTTCCAACCCATTCTTAACCAAATCGGGCAAATCTTCCACATTCTTTTGGTTGTCTTTGGGCAAAAATAATCTTTTCACACCGGAGTCCAAAGCGGCTAGAGATTTTTCTTTTAAACCGCCAATCGCAATAAGACGACCAATAAGGCTCACTTCGCCTGTGAAAGCTATGAATGGAGAAATTAGGTGACCTGTGAATGCAGAGAGCATGGCTATTGTTATCGCTATGCCCGCAGAAGGACCGTCCTTTGGAGTTGCGCCTTCTGGAAAATGCAAATGAACATCGCTTTTGCGGAATTTGTCTTCTGGGATTTTGTATTTTTTTGCACGTTCTCTAACCAAGGAAAGGGCTATTTGAGCAGATTCTTTCATAACATCTCCCAAGTGCCCCGTAAGCTGCAATTTTCCCTTGCCTGGCAAAAGAATACACTCTATATGCAGAACATCGCCGCCAACAGGAGTCCACGCAAGCCCTGTTGTTATGCCTGCACGTTTTTCGTCTATAAGTCTTGGACCCGCAAAATCTGGAACTCCGAGATATGTTGATAGCTGTTTTTGCACAATTTGCGGAGTAAATTTTTTCTTTGAAACCAATTCCATAGCCCGTTTGCGCGCCATTGTTTCCAACTTTCTCTCCAATTCCCTAACACCTGCCTCTCGCGTGTATTCTCTTAGAATTCCATTTATGGCAGAATCCGAAACTTTGAATTGCTTTACTGTGAGCGAATTCTGCTTTAAAATTTTTGGGATTAAAAAATCTTTTGCAATATGTCCCTTTTCAAAATGCAAATAACCAGGTATGCGTACTATTTCCATGCGGTCGTACAAGGCAGCCGGAATGCCGTCTGGGGTATTCGCGGTTGCAACGAAAAATACTCTTGAAAGGTCTATGCCAACTTCCATAAAATGGTCGTTGAACTCTGTGTTTATTTCTGGATCCAAAACTTCCAAAATCGCGCTTGCAGGGTCTCCCCTAAAATCTTTGGACATTTTATCTATTTCATCTAGCAAAATCAAAGGGTTCATGCTTTTTGCCTTGCGAAGAGCCTGCACTATGCGTCCAGGCATTGAGCCTATGTATGTGCGGCGGTGGCCGCGAATTTCTGCATCGTCGTGAACTCCACCGAGCGAAATGCGGGCGAGATTTCTGTTCATGGCATTTGCTATGGACATGGCAAGGGTTGTTTTGCCCACCCCGGGGGGTCCAACCAAACACAGAATTGGGCTTTTCACATCTTTGTTCTTTAATTTTTCTGCCATTTGCAAAACGGCAATGTGTTCCAAAATTCTCTCTTTCACTTTTTCCAAACCAAAATGTTTGGAATCAAGACTATTTGTGGCTCTTTTTATATCCAAAACATCTTCTGTGTAAATGCCAAAGGGAAGAGCTAGCAACCAGTCTATATAGTTGCGAACAACTGTGTATTCTGGATTCATCGGGTTCAAAAGTTTTAAACGTGCCATTTCTTCGTCAAATTTTTCTTTGATTGCTGGTGGGAATTTTTGTTCACGTGCTTTTTTTGAAAAATTCTCGTTGTCCTGTTCGTTTGAATTTATTTCGTCTAGTTCTTTTTGGAGCTGAGAAATTTGTTCCTGCAACATATATTCCCGTTGGGAACGCTGCATTTTTATTTCCACTTGCTGCCTATTCAAAGATATTATTCTGTGAACTTCAAGAGCGGTGTTTATAGCCAAATCTATTTTTGCATACATCTCTTCAAGGCAGGCACTTTCCAAAATGCTTTGATGCTCATCGTCTGAAAGTCTTAAAAAACTATGCGCTATAAGGCAACGTTCTTCGGGGGGCATGCCTTTTAGAATATCTTTTAGATTGTCTGGCAGATTATGTTGAGTTTTTACATATTGCTCCATTGAAACCAGCATATTTTCTGCTAGAGCTTTTGAAAGTTTTTTGTCTTTAAAATCCAAAAAGCGAGGTTTTGCAGTGGCACTGAAATATTTATCGCTGTCTTTGTCGTTAAAAGACATTTGATCTATATCCACGGGCAAAACACCAAACAAATTCACCAAAAGCAAATTGTTGGGCGTTCCAGAAACTCCTTTTACATAAGCTAGAATTCCAACCTTGTATAGTTCATCTTCACCCGGAACTTCCACGTCTCTGTTTTTTTGCAATAGGCAAATGACAAAACCTTTTGAATCGTCTATATGCCTCAGCGCATTTAAAGTTATTTGCCTGTCAAACGAAAGCCGCGTTCCCATACGGGGGAACATAACGAATTTTTGCAAAGGCACAACAGGGAATGCTTTTTCAAAATCCGGCTGGGGAAATTGAGCATCTTCCTTGTTTACAACGGTTTCTGGTTTTTCTTTTGCCAAAATTTACCTCTTGCTTTTTTCTTTTTCTATTGCTGCGTGAACAATTTTGGAATCTATTTTTAAAACAGCTTGTTCTCTATATTTTGAAACTTCAAACATATAAGGCATCAGTATTTTTTCCAGAACAGAGCGAAGCCCACGCGCTCCTGTTTTTTGCTCAACGGTTTTTTTGACTATAGCATCAAAAGCATCTTTGGTAAAAGAGAGTTCTATTCCGTCCATTGCAAAGAGTTTGGTGTATTGTTTCACCAAGGAATTTTGCGGTTCGGTTAAAATACTTAGTAGCGCGGCTTCGTCTAGCTCGTTTAGGCTAACTATAACAGGCAGCCTGCCAACCAGTTCTGGGAGCAAGCCAAAACTTATTAAATCTTCTGGTTCGCATTTGCTTAGTATTTCTCCAATTTTGCTTTCGTTTTTAGATACCACATCTGCGCCAAAACCCATTCCACCACCGGAATTCACACGTTTTGAAATAACTTTATCCAAAGTTTCAAAGGCACCGCCGCATATAAATAAAATGTTGCGGGTATTTATATGAACCAAAAGCTGCTCTGGGTGCTTGCGACCACCCTTGGGTGGTATAGCGGCAATGGTTCCTTCCAAAATTTTTAACAAGCCCTGCTGAACACCCTCGCCAGACACATCTCTGGTGATTGAAGGGTTTGCGGATTTGCGGGCAATTTTATCTATTTCGTCAACAAAAACAATGCCCCTTTCCGTTGCTTGAACATTGTATTCCGCAGCTTGGTAAAGCCTAACCAAAATGCTATCCACATCTTCGCCAACGTAGCCAACTTCTGTTAAAACAGTTGCATCTGCTATGGTGAATGGAACTTGCAAAAAACGTGCAAGAGTTTGAGCGAGCAACGTTTTGCCAGAACCTGTGGGACCAACAAACAAAACATTGGATTTATCTATTTCAACATCGTTTGAAAATTTTTTGGAATTTCCTGAATAAAGCCTTTTGTAATGGTTATACACCGCCACGCAAAGCGCAATTTTGGCGTTATCTTGACCAATTACAAATTTATCCAAATGTTTTTTTAACTCAGAGGGAGAAGGCAAATAAGCTTCGGTTTGCTCGGTTTGGGCAGGCTCGGCAGCCGCTGACTTTTCACTTTTGCCAGATGAAATCAATTTATAGCAGGCTTGGATGCACTTATTGCATATAGCCACGTTTTCAGGGCCTGTGAGCAGCCTTTCCACTTCTTCTATGGCAGCTCCGCAAAAATTACAAAACGGCGATTTTTTTTTCACTTCTTTGTTTTCTCTTTTGGTTTAAAAACTTCGTCTATAATCCCAAATTCCAAGGCTTCTTGTGGGGTAAGGTAAAAGTCGCGGTCGGTTTTCTTTTTTATCTCTTCGGAATTTTTCCCCGTGTGCTTTGCCACAATTTCGTTTAATTTATCGCGAGTGTTTATCACTTCCCTTGCATGAATTTGAATATCGGAGCTTTGGCCTTTTGCATAACCCTGCGGCTGGTGCAGCATTATGCGCGAATGCGGAAGGGCATACCTCTTTCCCTTGGTTCCGGCAGCAAGTATAATTGCAGCCATTGAGGAAGCCTCGCCAATGCAAATGGTAACCACCTCGGAGCGAATATGCTGAATGGTATCGTAAATGGCAAGACCGCTGGAAATGTAACCACCTGGGCTGTTTATGTAAATGGTCACGTCTTTTTGCGGATTTTCATATTCTAAGTAGATGAGCTGTGCCATTATCACATTGGCAACTTCATCGTTTATGGGTGCACCTAAAAAAATTATACGTTCTTTGAGCAAGCGAGAATATATGTCAAAAGCTCGCTCGCCTCTGCCGGTGTCTTCAAAAATGCTCGGGATAATCATGTTTTCTCCATTGATGCTTCGTTCTGCTTTTCTGGCAGGGTTTCGCCTATTAACAAATTTTGCGCAAGCTCTATTTTCAAATTTTCTCGAATTTTATTTATTTGTCCGGTTCTGCGCATAGTGTCTTTAGCAGATGCAAAATCCATACCTGCCGAATTTGCAATTTCCTCTACCCTAGCATCAACTTGAGCCTGAGTTGGCTTTAAGGCTTCTTGCTCAACTATGGCTCGCAAAATGCGGTCTTCTTGAATTGCACGGGTAATTTCTGGGCGCATTTCATTTAATTGCTCTTCGGAAACGGTTATTTCTTCTTCTTCGTGGTTATGGTCATGGTGATGGTGGCTATGGTGGTGATGCTGCAAGCTACGCTCTGCGGTGTATTTTATTTGCTCTTCCAAAACGGGAAATGGATTTTTTTCTATTAAGCGGTCAAAAGCATCTTTGAGTGCGGCTAATTTGGCCTTATATTTTTTGTCTCTCAAAACATCGTCTGTGACTTTTGACTTTAAATCTGCCTCGTCTTTTGCCCCGACAATGGAATAAAACTCTTCGTCTGTGGGCGGTACTTCAGATTCTTTGGCAAATCTTTCGCGCACATCTTTAATTATATCGTTTATCTCCTCTTCTGCAACAACAGAAGCAGAAACGCTAATTCCAAGGTCTTTATAGCCTTGAACCACAATAGGCTTGTTTAGCGCGATGTTAAGTTTGTAAACCAAATCTTGACCGCGTTCTGACGAAAGCTGTCCAGCCTCTGCCGGAGCCGCTATTTCAAGCTTTTCATCTGTTTTCCAAGTTTCAACTATTTTTTCAAATTCGTTTTTCAATTCGTGTTCCACCACATTACCCACGGTTTCGCGCCACACTTCATCTCCAAAACGGGATACAAAAAGCTGCTTTGGAACCTGTCCTGGGCGAAATCCTTTCATAGATACCTGCTTGCGAAACTCGCCAAGATTTTTCTCAAAAAGCTTTTCCATTTCGTTAAAGGAAACTGTAAATTCAACCGAGCGGTGGTTTTCGTCGGTTTTGCTCACATTGTTTTTAATGTTTATAGCCAAGGTGTTCTCCTAGTGAAAAATGCAATGCGAAAGGGGGGAGTTGAACCCCCATACCTTGCGGTGCTAGGTTCTAAGCCTAGTGCGTCTGCCAGTTCCG
>JAITFN010000051.1 GCA_031281345.1 Candidatus Fibrimonadaceae bacterium | reverse complement strand
TTGGCAACTCACACAGAACGCAAAAAATTATTTGAGCAAGCCGCAAAACTCTCCGTTGAGCTTTGCAACAGATTCTACGATAAAAACGATTCCTCTGTTTTGCCCAAAAGCATTGCCACAAAAGAGGCTTTTGAAAACGCCATGAGGCTAGACATCGCTATGGGCGGTTCAACAAACACTGTTTTGCACATACTTGCGGTTGCAAACGAAGCTGGTGTGGACTTCACAATGAAAGACATAAACGAGCTTTCTCGCTCAACGCCTTGCCTTTGCAAGGTTGCTCCGAGCGTAAATTACATTCATATAGAAGATGTGCACAGAGCTGGTGGAATTCCTGCCATTTTGGGCGAACTTGGCGGTGCAGGGCTTTTGAATTTAAATGTGAATATGGTGCATTCTAAGAACCTTGGCGAGTATTTGAACAAATGGGATATAGCACGTGGGTCGAGGGGCCCAGAAGCCTCGGAACGCTTTTTAGCCGCACCTGGGCGCAAATTTAATTTAGAAGCATATAGCCAAAGCACAAAATACCCTAACCACGATTTAGACAGGGAAAAGGGTGCGATAAGAAATTTAGCAAACGCATACAGCAAAGACGGAGGACTTGCGGTTCTCTACGGTAATTTTGCGCCGAATGGCTGCGTTGTGAAAACAGCGGGAGTGGATAGCTCAATTTGGAAATTCACAGGGCCTGCGGTGGTATTTGAAAGCCAAGAAGAAGCATCGGAAGGAATTTTAAATCGTAAAGTTAAAAAAGGCGATGTGGTGATTATCCGCTACGAAGGTCCAAAAGGCGGACCGGGTATGCAAGAGATGCTCTACCCCACCAGCTACCTAAAAAGCATGGGGCTTGGCAAGGAATGTGCTTTGGTTACAGACGGCAGGTTTAGCGGAGGCACCAGCGGGCTTTCCATTGGGCACGTTAGCCCAGAAGCTGCGAGCAAAGGCAATATAGCTTTGGTTAAAAACGGCGATGTTATAGAAATAGATATTCCAAATAGAACCATAAACATAAATATAACAGAAGCAGAGCTTGCCAGCCGCCGCGCAGAAATGGAAAAACTGGAGGGCAAAGCTTGGAAGCCAGCTAATAGAGACAGGCAAATTAGCCAGTCGCTAAAAATATACGCAAGTCTTGCAACAAGCGCAGACCAAGGCGCAGTGAGGGCAAAATAGCTATGCAGTTCATGCGCCTTTCCATTCTTTTTGCGTTTTTTGCCTTTTCTTTTGCAATGGCAGAAGATTGCGAAAAGGGTAATTTTAAAATTTTCGCTGAAACTGCCATAGGAAAAGAAGATCTCGGCTGCGATGATGAGGTTAGCACAAAAATAACTTATGGAGAAACCTTAACTCTTTCAGTTGAACCTGATACTGGAACTTATACTTGGACAACTGCCACTGGTACAATAATAAAAACAGGAAGTTCTTTTTCTCCAAAATTTTCGATTTCAGAAAATCCGCCAGAAAGTGGTGTAACAGAGATTTACAAAGTACGAAAGAAAGGAGATTCAACAAAAACAATAGAAGTAACCATTCTAGGCCGCCCAACTTACACAGTTTCTTTTGATACAGATGAAGATGACGATGATACAGAGATAGAAGAACAAGAGGTGATGAAAGACAGCCTAGCCACAATGCCAATAGAAACTGCAACTTTAACAAAAGAAGGCTATTATTTTGCTGGATGGGATTTTGATATTATTAACACTCCTATAGTAGAAGATATCACGATTACAGCAATATGGAAAATCCAAGCATACGCAGTTTCTTTTGACACAGAAGGCGGAACGCCAAACGTACCTCCTCAAGTAGTAGGATTAGGTGGATTTGCCAAAGACCCAAAGGTAACTTTAACAAGAACAGGCTATGAGTTTGACGGTTGGAATTTCATATTTGACACAACTCCCATAACAAAAGATACCATAATTAAAGCAAAATGGAAAATCTCAAATTCATTTGTTGGAGACACAATTGTATTTAAAGATTCTGGCTATGATCTAGATACAACACAAAGCCGCAAGCACAGCAAGCAGTACCACTATTTTGTTGCCAGCCCAAGCAATTGCGAAATAAAAGAAAAAGACACTATCAAAATAACAATAACGACAAAAGACCCAGATATAATTTTAAAAATAAATGGTGTATGGCCAGGAACCACAGATGGAAAAGGTTTGCGCTATGAAATTCCCTTTGTTTTTGGCAAACTCGGCAATCTCAATTCGAATACGCTCATTTATGAATGGGTAAAAAAAGATGACACACATCTCAAATATGACACAATTTTAATAGAAACTCCTGTTCCCTTTAAAGAACCCCTTATTATTAAAAAATGGAATAACATTTGGTTTGTGAATAATAATAAAAAAACAAATGGTTTAAATGACTCAATTACAGAATTTAAATGGTTTAAAAATAACAATGAAATCGGTAATTTGCAATATTATTCTGCAACAAGCAGTAATCCAAATGATGTTTATAATGTTGTTATGCAAACCTCAAAAGGCACTAGAGTAAGCACAAAAAATTCCACCTGTACAGACCCAAAAGAAGTTAAGGAAAATATAAATAATGAACAAACACCAAAACCAGCACTCACAAAACAAGTACTCGGCATTAAGGAAAAACCTCTGAATAAAGGTTCAAAAGTTTACAATTTGAATGGCAAACTAACAAAAGAAACACCCGCAGGAGTTTACATTGTTAAAGAAGAATAAAAAAATTCTGATCACTCTGGCAAATAGGTATAACAGACACCTGGTAAAGAATTTACATATAGGCGTTCTTATTGTTCTGTTTCTTCTTGTTCAGACAGTTTTTGCTCAAACTATGTATGAACTTGATGTGAACTATGGTTTTGGGGTTTCTGAACTCTCGTTTAACAGTGTTCCGGGCATTGCATTTTCAATTTATCCCATTAAAAATTTTGGTATTTCTGCTGGAGTTCAGTATTCCTATCGCTGGCAAACAAAAACAAGCAAGTATATAAACGATTCAAACCCAGCGATAAGAGATAGCGATGGAGATTCTCTTATTCTTATATACTCAATAAAAAAGTACGAAGAGGAATTGTCTGGAAAAATTTTGCAAGTTCCTATTCTATTGAAATTCAGCAACGATTCATACTATGCGGCTGCAGGCGTGAAAATTGGAGCGCTTCAAAAAGCAAATGTAAGCGTGGATTATAGCGGACTGGAAACAAAAGGTTATTACCCTAAATATAACTTAACGCTTCCTATTCCTCCTGAACAGGGTTTTGGTCCACAAAAAGACTCCGCTTTCAGTACAAAAATATCATCAAAAAATCCAATTATGTTAGCGGCGGAAGGTGGTATGAGAGCAATGCTAACCGATAATTTTTCCATGCTAATAGGTATATTCGCAGATTACTCTGTCAATGAAGGTTTCAATAGAGATTTAAAACCTATGATAGAGAGAATAGAGAACAAAAATAGAAGTAGAGCAAGCATTGTAGCAAACGATAGATGGAAATCTTGGAGGCCTTGGAGTGTGGGAGCTACGGCAAAATTTTCCTTTATGCTGGGAGGGCATAAGAATAAAGATATTCCACCACAAGAAATATGTGCTATAGAACCCCAAGTTCAAAAACCCTTAGTTAAAGAACCTGTTGTGATTCCTCCACCTCCTCCCACTCCTGTTATGCCAATGAAAATGCCAATCAGATTTCAGCAAAAAAACGATTCTATTATAATACCCGAGCTTCCTAGATTTTTATTGAATAGGAAAGCCGATTTTACGTTCTATTATCCAGAAGAACAAGAAAAATCCAGCACAACCGATTCCCTTCACACGGCTTTGACCGCGCAAATAGCAAATGTTTTAAGGGAAAAATCCGACTCGCAGCTCAATTGCGTTGGCTATTCCGAAAAACTTTTCTCTGCCTCTGTTGCCTACGAAACCGCATTCCAACGTGCTATTGATATTCGCTCTAATTTAGTTCGTTTTTATGGCATAGAGGAAAAGCGAATTTCCATATATTCGCAAGGTTCAAAAAATACTGGCTATAGAAGAACTGAGTGTTTTGTGGTCGGAAATCCTTAAACCAGCATCAACATCCCAAACACAACACCGGAGATAAACAACGAGGCATAAACGGCAAAAGAGCCGTTCTGCGTTAAGCGCACTCCCCTGCCAAGCCATTGCAAAGTGCTTGCTATAAAATCACCTATTGCATCTATAACATAATGGTCAAACCCCTTTAAGAAACCTGCAACGACTTTAATTAAAAAACCGCGGGTAAAGGCGTAATACATTTCGTCAAAGTAAAATTTGTTGTAAATAATTTTAAACAAAGGCGAACGGATATCTGTTTCCAAAGCCGCTTCTGCATTCGTTCCCTTGCGAGCATAAAAAAGCGCTGCAACTGTAATGCCCAAAACGCCAACTAAACTAGCCACCAAAGGCAACCATTCTGGATGAGAAAGAGAAATATGTTCCAAAAATGGAGAACCTTCAAAAATTGGCGGTGTTTCTACAAATGCCTCAAAAAACTTATGCGAAATATAACCGATAGTCGCCGCAGGAATAGCCAAAACAACAATGGGGAAAGTCATCCAAGGGTCTTCGTGAGCGTGGGCAACATGCTCGCTTCTAGCCTTGCCGTGGAATGTTAAAAAGAACATACGGAACATATAGAATGCGGTTAAGCCACCTGTTAAAAGCCCCGCAAAGAACACAGCATAATTGCCAGAAATCCAAGCAGAAATCAGAATTTCGTCTTTGCTCCAAAAACCCGAAAATGGAGGAATGCCAGCTATTGCAAGGCAAGCTATCAAGCACGAGAAATAAGCGAGAGGCATTTTTTTGCGAAGGCCACCCATTTCGTCTAAACTATTGCTGTGCACAGCGTGTATAACAGAGCCTGCTATCAAGAACAGCATGCATTTAAAAAATGCGTGAGTGAAAACGTGGAACATTGAGGCTGTGTAGCCACCAACGCCAAGTGCAAACATCATATAACCAAGCTGGCTAAGGGTTGAATATGCTAGTATTCGCTTTATGTCTTTTTGGGTACAGGCTATTATTGCAGCGAACATCGCGGTAAATGCACCTATGAATGCGGCAACTTCCAGCACGGAGTCAATACTTGCAAAAAATGGGAAAAGCCTTGCGGTTAAATAAACACCAGCTACAACCATTGTTGCGCTGTGTATTATTGAGCTAACTGGCGTGGGACCTTCCATAGCGTTTGGGAGCCATATATGCAAGGGGAACATAGCGCTTTTGCCCCAAGCACCCACAAACACAAAAACAGAAGCTAAGGCAAGCCACTTGTGCGAAATAACCATAGTCACAATACCGAGTTTTTGTGGGTTATTCCATTCCAAAAAGTCAAAGGAATTAAGCATAAAGCCAATTAGCAAAATGCCTAGCAAAAAGAAGCTATCTGCAAAGCGGGTTAAAATAAAAGCCTGTTTTGAGGCAGCCACCGCAGAAGGCTTGTGATACCAAAAACCTATGAGCAAGTAGCTTGAAATTCCAACCAATTCCCAAAACATATAAATCTGAATTAAATTTGTGGCAACCACCAAACCCAGCATCGAAAAAGCAAAGAGACTGAGCAAGGAAAAAAAACGCCCCGCACCATCGTCTTCTTTCATATAGCCAACGCTGTAAATATTCACAAAAAATGCTATCACGCTAACAACAATGAGCATCATAACGGAAATAGGGTCGCAATAAAAAGAGATTTTAAGGGATATTTTGCCAAAAACTTCGCTCGTTAAAGGCAACCATTCCCATTCCCAAGGCATAGCAACGCGTTCTGCCACAGGAACATTTGCAAAATTTTTCACAAATTCTGTGGCAAGCCCAATGGCAAGCACCATTGAAAGCCCAGCCATCAATATGGAAAAATAACCCGCTGCTTTTTTATGCTTGCAAAGCAGGGTTCCATTAACAACAAAAGACAAAAACGGAAATGCGAGAATAAGCCAGCTATTTGCCGCAAAAAACGAGGAGTTAAAAGATTCTAACATTTAAATGCAAAATAGAAAAATCTAGCTTTGCGTTTAAATATCCTGATTTTTCAGAAGCCTTTTATAATAAAAGTCCGCTGTGTATAATGCCGCTGCAGGGTTATGACCCGTTACTCGGTCTTTGGTAATCAGGGTGGTGACGGGGGCTTCTGAGTATTTTATGAACAAAGAGTCGTGGCCTACGCATAGCCCTATTATCACATTTAAATCGGTTTTTTGCTTTGCCAAGAGTTTTGCCTGCAATACGGGGTTGCATATAGCCTCAAAACAGCCTTTTTGCACCTTTAGGTTCTCTGGTATGCCAACTTCTGTTTTATCTATGGAACCCACTTTGCAAATAGCGCAGTAGCTTTTAATCCCGTGGGCTTTTAAGATTTTTACGAATATTTTTGCTTCTGCAATTAAACCTATGCAGGTGGCTATGCCTATCTTTTTAACACCGATTCGCCGCGCAAAGGCTATTATTTCCTCTACTCTGGTGAGTTTCCCGTAATAAGTACCCTCAATTTCCGCAGCGGCATTTGATAGTTTTGAAACAATAGGGTCGGTTTTATACAATTTTTTGATGCTGTCGATTTCAGCTTTGTCAACTTCCTCGCCAACACACAACTCCGGAAATTTTTTTTCCTGCCTATAACAACTTTGCATTCCGCAGTCTGAGCAGCAAAATTCCTTGTTTTTTTCCATATTCCATTCTCCTTAAAAGTTTAGGGTTTTAACGAACAATTTTTCAAAATCCGGCATATTTGCCAGTTCCAAAACTTCTATCTCTTTTATCTTTTTTTCCATTTTAGCTCTATATTGCTTACCCAGCAAAAACGCTATTCCACCAGAGCTAGATGTGTTGCCTACGAATTCTATTTTGCCTTCAAATTCCTTTGGCATAAGGTTGATGTTTATTAAACTCTTTGCTCGCAGGTGATACCCAAAAGAACCAGCTATCAATACTCTATCCACTTGCTCTGGGGGAGTGTTTTTTGCTCTTAGCAAATACTCAATGCCCGCACGAATTGCTCCCTTTGCGAGTTGCACCTGGCGTATATCTTTTTGTGTAAGAACAACATCGCCTTCTACCTGAAATACTTTTTTCCCGTCTTGCTCTATAAGACGCTCTGCCAAAAAAGGCGGCAACTGTGCCGCATCACTGAATTTCCCGCTTTTGCTGATAACATTGTGAAACACCAGTTCGCCCACAATGTCTATCAAACCACTGCCGCATATACCAACAGCCTTTGTATTTCCTATAACTTTTATTCGAATCTCACCATCTGCAATTTCAAATTCTTCAACCGCACCATTTCCGGCTCGCATACCCTTGGCTATGTTCATGCCCTCAAAGGCAGGACCTGCAGCAGTAGATGCAGCACAGAGTTTTCCATTTGCTCCTATTACCATTTCTCCATTTGTGCCTATATCCACAAAGAGCGTAACACCATTTAATTCAAATAGAGAAGAGGCTAAAATACCAGATGTTATATCAGCACCGACATAAGCCGAGATACAAGGCGGCAAATATACCACGCCCGCATTTGAAATATTCAATCCCATATCCACAGCTTTTAAAGTAGAAATGCCTTCAATAGCAGATGTATAAGGATATTTTCCAAGAGCAGCTGGTTGTACTCCTGCTGCAAGATGCAACATACAAGTATTTCCGCTGAAAATCGCTTCGTATATATTTTCCTTGCTTTTGTTGCTACGTTGTTCCAAAATTTCAAGCATCTTATTGACTTCGGTAATAAGAGCACTCCGCATAGTTTCCAAACCCTCTTCACTGCTTGCAAATTTAATGCGAGAAAGTACGTCCTGTGCATATACAGCCTGCGGGTTCATAGCAGAAACCGAATCTATTTCACGCCCATCATTTAAATCTATAAGGGATAAAACCAATGTGGTTGTCCCTATATCCAAAGATAATCCTAAATTTTTCTCTGCCGTATTTCCGGGTTCCGTACAAAGAATTTCCTCCCCTGCCCTAACTTCAGTTACGCTTTTTTCGGACAAATGTTGTTTTTTCACATTGGGGTTTAATTCAATATCAAAACTTTTCCCGCCCGATAAAATTTTCAACGTGTAGTTTTTTTCTTTTTCCGGTGGAAAAACGCTCATATCCTCAAGCACGTGTGTTTCACAAGCCAACACATAAGTTTCCTCTTTGCTCTGCGAATCTCCTGAGAGCTGCACATTGCATTTTCCGCAAACTCCCGCTCCGTTACAAGGTGATTCTATAACAATGCCAAGCTGCCAAGCCGCTTCAAGAACGGTGGTTTCTTCACTAACATCTATCTCACCAACTCCAATAAAGTTAATGCAAGGCAAAACTATCCCTCCTTCACCGATTGCGTAAATGCCTTGATATTATCCAAAGAAGAAGAAGTACTAAGTCCGCAAGCTGGAGCGATGATATCTATTTTTTGTTCCACCAATCGCTTTGCTTGTACAGATACTTGCTCTGGTTTTCCGAATTCAAGCATATAGGTGCTTAAATTCCCCATCGTCACAAGGCTTGGATATTCTTCCTTCAACTCACGCAAGTTCACTTTTGCATCTGTAGAAATTGCCTGAGAGCGAATCTCTAGAATGTATTGTTTAACACTGCCTAAATCGCCGCAAATATGCACAATAACCGGAGTTCCAGTTTTGCCAATTCCCTCAACCAACTTGTTTAAATAAGTAACAGCGTATTCTTTGAACATCTTTGGTCCGAGTATTTCTCCGGTGGCAGTTGGATCGCCCACTGAAATAACAGTCGCACCGCCCTCAATCATCAACTGAGCATAAGCTATTAGAAAATCCACAACATAATCAAGCACCTTGTGCGAACCTTCTCTATCTTTTCTAAGCCCCTTTAAAAAGTTCATAGGGTCTATAACCGATGCCGCTGTGCTTATGGGGCCTGTTAAGTTTCCTATAACAGGAACATCTGCATTTTTGTGGGATAAGTGCCAACCTGCCTGCACTACATTGGAAATTCTCCCTTGTTTGAGCATTTGGTTAATATCTTTGTATTCAACCTGCGAAGCATCTGCAAAGCGTTCCGTTTGAATTTTTGGTTCGCAATTAAGTGTGCCAAAATTTATCTCGCTACCCAGCACTTCTGCTTCAACAGTCATACAAAACGGAATTCCAAAATTCTCAAACCCTGTGTGGGTATATACATCTTCTGCAAGAGCAGCCATAAGCCTATCGTCGTGATGTGCCTCTGGGAGCGTATGCCCCGTACTGTTCATAACATCCACAATAGCTGCGTTCATCATTCCGCCTGGGCAAACAACAGGAGGGCGGTCTATGCTTTTTTTATCGAAAACTCTAAAAAGTCTTTCTTTGGGGCTAATTGAATCCATTTAAATTCCTCCTTTTGCTCGCACTGCATCCATCATTGCGTGTATGTTTGCAAATGGCGTCTCTGTGGGCAAACTACAACCAGAAGCCACAACCAAACCTTTGGGCGAATCCGCTGCCTGACTTATGCACTGTTCCACAGCTTTTTTCACATCATCCACTGTACCGTCTAGCATAACCTCGGAGGGGCGCACATTGCCCATAAGCCGCACTCTGCTTCCAACCTTTTCCTTTGCCTCTGTTAGCGAGGCTTCGTTGTCAATGCTTATGCAGTCTGCACCGGCATCTGCCATTAAGTCCCATATATGGCTTGTTCTTCCGCATATATGCAGAGTTACGCTCTTTCCTCTGCTGTGAATGTAATCAATCAGTTTTTTCAGGTAAGGATAAGAAAAAATTTGAAAATGTTTTCTGCTTATAACAGTTCCCGATGACATAGGGTCTGTTAAACTTGGTGCAGCACCTTCGTCTATAATTGCTTTTGCGTAATTGAGTGCGCTTTGCAACGAAACTTCGCATAACTTGTGCACCGCTTCGGGTTTTTGAAGGGTCATACGGGCTAATTTTTCCGTTCCCATCAAAAATGATGCTGTTGTGAAAGGGCAAGTGAGCGCACCTGTCACAGGCACTTCTGAGCCTACTGCATCCAAAGTGCATTTAGTCGCTTCTAAAAATTGCGGAAGGCTGGAATCTTTGTGCGGATTAACTGGAACAAGGGAATCTATTTCGCTTTCATCTTTCAATGCCGGAGTTTGCAGATATGCAGTTTCGTCTGCTGGGACGGTTAGTTTTGCCCCCATAGCTTCGGCAAGCGTGTAAAGATCTGTAAAAATCCTTATATTGTCGTAACCGAATAGCCTATATGCAGCTACGTGAGCTTTGGCAAGCAGTTGGCCGTTCCCTCTCAATTCGCACACCTTTGCGCCAATAACACGGGCGGCTGTGTTACCTACAATGGGTACACAGGGAAGTCGGTCTATCTCTTTGCCTTGGTTATACGCCTTTGCACGTTCTAGCGGTGTCATTTTGTCTTTCATTGCACGACTCCGCACAAATCTCTTGCCAAGCGAACCGCTCCTGCCGCATTTCCAGAATATCCGTCTGCACCTATTTTTTTTGCAAAGGCTGGTGAAATAGGTCCGCCACCGATGATCACTTTAAATTTCTCTTTGATATTTTTTTCCTTTAGAATATCCACCACCGCTCTCATTCCATCCATTGTGGTTGTCATCAAGGTAGATAGCCCTATGATGTCTGCACCTATTTCCACAGCTTTTTCCACGAACTTCGCAGGCGGTATATCCCTGCCCAAGTCAACCACTTCAAAACCAGACGACTCCAACATAATTTTCACGAGATTTTTTCCAATATCGTGAGTGTCTCCCTCAATAACACCGAGCACAATTTTATATTTTTGCGCTTGTTCATCTGTTTTGATATGAGGTTTCAAAACATCTAAGCCAGCATACATCGCATCTGAACACATTAAAAGCTCTGGAATAAAATATTCTTCTTCTTCAAACAGAACTCCAGCGCGTTCCATGCCCTTAGCGAGCCCCTTGTCAATTGCCTCATAAGCATCAAAGCCACTGGCAACCACTTCTTGCGAAAGAGATGCGGCGGCAGCATCTTCCATATTTACAACCGCATCAGATAACTTTTGGTGAAAATCATTTTCCGTATTAGACATATTACCCTCTCTCAAATAAAGCTGTAGAAAGATAGCGCTCGCCTGTATCTGGCAGAAGCACGACAATAGTTTTGCCTTCGTTTTCTGGGCGCTTTGCAAGCTGTGTTGCCGCATAAACCGCCGCTCCAGATGAAATCCCAACCAACAGCCCTTCAGATGCCGCCAATTTGCGCGATGTTTCAAATGCCTGTTCATTTTGAACACCTATAATTTCATCTACAATTTTTGGATTGAAAATATCTGGAACAAATCCCGCACCAATGCCTTGAATTTTATGAGAACCAGGTTTCCCACCCGAAAGAACTGGTGAATCCGCTGGTTCTACCGCTACAATTTTAATGCCTGATTTTTTTTCCTTTAGAACTTCTCCAACACCGGTAATGGTTCCGCCAGTTCCAACACCGCCCACAAAAATATCCAACTCCCCATTTATATCATTCCATATCTCCAAAGCAGTAGTTCTGCGGTGAATTTCTGGATTGGAAGGATTTACAAACTGACCGGGGATAAAAGAATTTGGCGTTTGAGCGGATAGTTCCTCAGCTCGTTTAATAGCTCCCTTCATGCCCTCAGAGCCCGGTGTAAGCACAAGTTCTGCACCAAGCGCTTTCAGCAAATTTCGTCGCTCCAAGCTCATAGTTTCTGGCATTGTTAAAATGAGTTTATATCCTTTGGCGGCACATACAAATGCAAGCGCAATACCTGTGTTTCCGCTGGTAGGTTCTATAATAGTTGTCTCTTTTTTGATAAGCCCTCTATCTTCTGCATCTGCTATCATTGCGTAGCCTATGCGGTCTTTTACGCTACCAAGCGGATTGAAATATTCTAGCTTTGCCACAATCCTAGCAGAAAGAGATTTTTTCTTTCCGTAATTGGAAAGTTCCAGCAACGGAGTGTTTCCTATTAGCTCTGTTAAATTTTTTGCAACTGATTTCATAGTGAACCTCCTTTTTAAAAAATCAAGTTTTTCTCCACCGCAAAAGATATTTCTCCAGTTTATCAAAGAAAAATGTTATTATAGTTACAATAATTCCAATAAAAAGAATACCCACAATAACACGCGGATAATCTGCAAAATCCGAAAAATATTTCACATGCCAACCCATTCCACTCGTTGCACCTATCATTTCCGCAGAGGTCAACAAAATAAAAGAGAAAGATAATCCTATTGTTGCCCCAGACATTATGGCAGATATTGAACCCGGTAGTATCACATTCAAAAGCATTTGCCTGTCGTTAAGATTTAACATTCGGGCAGAATCCATAATTTTTTTGTCAATATCAGAAACTCCGTTCAATGTGTTTATGAAAATTGGCCAAAAGGCTCCCAAAAATATTATGAATATGGATGCCGCTCTGAACGTTGGTAAAACCGCTATTGCATAGGGAATGTACACTATGGGCGGAATTGGTCCCAAAATTTTTGCAAAGGGTTTTGCCGCTAGTTTTAAACGCTTTTTATAACCGAAGTATAAGCCCATTGGAATAGCGGTAATCAAAGCGAGACCAAAACCTCCGGCGAGCAAACCAGACGAACTTAACAAGCCTTTTAGCAAGAATGGCATATCCTCAATGAACATTTTTATTACCACCCCGGGCGTTGGATAGAGAAATTTATCCAACCAAGCAAATTTAGAAGTTGCAAGTTCCCAGAGCAACAAAAATATGTAAACAACCAGCAAGGCATCGCCAAGCACAATGACTTTTTCGGAGCTTTTGTTATATATTCTTGCACCGATAAATATTACCCAGGTTATGGAGATTAAGCCTGCCAAATATGCACTGTGGGCTTTTACCACAGAAGGCAAAACGAGCACAAGGATTAAAAACACAATGAATATAAAATCTGCAAGGCGAAGAAATTTTTTCATAGTACAACCTCCTCTCCACCTATCTTGCTTGCCAAATCATCATAGAATAAGCTCACTATTTCGTTGCGTAAATGCGCATATTCTGCATTTTTCGTAAGCGAAAAACGATCTCTGGGACGTGCAAAGTTCACCGCTATTTCTCGCTTTACACGCCCAGGACCAGATGACATAACAATAATTCTATCCGATAAAAATATGGCTTCATCAATATCGTGGGTTATAAAAACAACCGTTTTTTTCTGTTCGCCGCTATCCCACATATTGAGCAATTTGTCTTGTAATACAACACGTGTTTTTGAATCCACCGCGCCAAAGGGTTCGTCCATTAAAATAAGTTCGGTATCCATAGCGAGGGCTTTGGCTATGGCAACTCTTTGCTGCATACCACCGGACAATTCGGCTGGGAATTTATCCTCAAATCCTTTAAGCCCCATAGCCCCCAAATAATCTTCTGCTATGCGGGTAAGTTCCTTTTTGCTTTTTGAGGGAAAAGACTGGCTAAGTGCAAAGCTGATGTTTTTCTTTGCAGACATCCACGGAAACAAGGAATAGTGCTGAAACACCACACCTCTATCTAAACCCGTACCGGATATAGCTTTTCCATTCAGTAAAATTTCGCCTTCGGAGGCAGAAAGCAGTCCTGTGAACAAATTGAGAATGGAACTTTTTCCACAACCACTTGGACCTATAATGCTTAAAAATTCACCTTCGCTAACGGAAAAATTTATGTTTTCCAATGCTGTTGTATTGGATTTATTTCCGTTTGCATAGTTCAAAGTTACATTTTTAACAACAAGTTTGCTCATATCCTTTTACCTCTTCATCTTTTTTCTCATATGTTCCAAACGATTCAAAGCCTCATTAAGCGTTTCGTTTTTCTTTGCAAAATGCAGGCGTATTAAATGCTGAATATCATTTTTGAAAAAACTAGAGCCAGGCACAGCACCTACACCAACTTCACGTGCGAGTTTCTCGCAAAATTCTAAATCGCTTTCATAACCGAATTCAGAAATATCCAACAAAACATAATATGCACCTTCTGGTTCCGTATAGGGAATTCCAATTTGCGAAAGCCCTTTCAAAAATAATTCGCGTTTTTCTGTATATCTATTTAGCAATTCTGTATAGTAATCATCGCTGAACTTTAACCCTATAATCGCAGCCTCTTGAAGCGGAGCCGCAGCACCAACTGTTAAAAAATCGTGAACCTTTTTGGCTCTCTCCACAACTTCGGGCGGGGCAATTATATATCCAAGCCGCCAACCTGTGATTGAATAGGTTTTGGAAAGAGAACTGCAAGACAAAGTTCTCTCGAACATACCCGGCAAGGTAGCTATGTAGGTGTGTTTATGAGGTGCATAAACAATATGCTCATATACTTCATCGGTTAAAACATACACATCATATTTTTTTGCCAAATCTGCAATAACTCCCAATTCACCTAGACTAAACACTTTGCCGCAGGGGTTAGACGGGTTGCACAAAATCAAAGCTTTGGGATGTTGCTTAAAAGCCTTTTCAAGTTCATCTACATTGAAATTGAATTCAGGCGGGTTTAGTGGCACATAAATAGGTTCTGCACCAGAAAGTATGGCATCTGCACCATAATTCTCATAGAATGGCGAAAATACAACAACCTTATCACCCGGGTCGGTCACAGTCATCATCGCTGCCATCATAGCTTCGGTGCTTCCGCAAGTTACAACAATTTCACCGTTTGGGTCAATGGTTCTGCCCATAAAGCGTGATTGTTTTTGTGCCAAGGCTTCTCTGAAATTCTGTGCGCCCCAAGTGATTGAATATTGGTGAGGTCCAAATGCGGATATTTCTGCTAGTCTATCCAATATTTCCTTTGGAGGGTCAAAATCTGGAAATCCCTGAGACAAGTTAACCGCATTATATTGCAGAGATACTCGCGTCATACGACGAATAACTGAGTCAGTAAATCCCGCAGTTCTTTCCGAAAGTTTTGGCATATTTCAATCACTCCTTTTATATATTGAAATTCAACTTGCGTTCATCAATCAGGCGTTTTGCTTTATGCGTGGCGCGAGGCAGGGCACCGTCCGCAAGCACTGTTACCTTGCTAGGCTTAACTCCAATTCGCGTTTTAAGTGCAGCAGAAACACGGGCTGCCAATTCATCATAGGATTCCGAACTGCCCTGTTGTTTTTCAATATCTACAGAGTACTGCGCGGTGAAATTCTTTTCCGACACTCGAATCATATACTCGCCGGTTATCCCGCTAAGTCCGCGAATTACAAACTCCACATCACTTGGGAAAATATTAACGCCAGACACTATGAACATATCGTCTTTTCTGCCCGTTATGTAAATGCGGGTATGAGTCCTTCCGCAGGAACATTTGTTTCGGTTTACATAGCCAATATCGCCTGTGCGAAAACGAATCATCGGGCGGGCGTGTTTGCGAAGCGTGGTCAATATAAGTTCGCCTTGCTCGCCGTCTGGTATAGGATTGCCTGTTCTCAAATCCACTGTTTCCACCAAAATATGGTCTTCGGCAATATGCAAGCCATCTTTTGCCTCGCACATACCGGCGCAAGCACCAAATATATCGGAAATTCCATAGAAATCAAACAACTGAGCATTCCAAAGCGTTTCTATAGCGGTGCGGGTTGCTTCTATGCTGCCACCAGCCTCCCCTGCCACAATAATTCTCCTTATGGAAAGGTCTTTAGCTGGGTCAATTCCGCTCTTTTTGGCTGTTTCGCCCAAATACCAAGCATAAGAGGGCGTAGTCCAAATAATTGTGGGTTTGAATTCTTTAAGTATAAACAACAGCCTATCTGAGGGAACTGTTCCTGCCCATATACAAAGCGCACCCAAATTCTGCGCCCCTATAACATCGGGGCCACCAACAAACAAGGTGAAATTCAAGGCGTGCACATATCTATCTGTGTTGCGCATTCCCGCCATATAAAACAAACGGCTCTCCACATCTTGCCATTCATCAAAATCAGTTTTGGTAAAAGGGCTCAAAGTGGGAACGCCTGTTGAACCGCTGGAAGCAGATACAAAAACAACATCTGTCTCTGGCACGGCGCACATTTCACCCAAAAGGCTTCCAACGCCCTGCGTTTCACGCTCGGTTTGCTTATCCACAAAAGGGAATTTCGCAAGGTCGGCAAGCGAGTTTATATCATTTGGCGATACTTTTGCTACATCAAATGCGTGTTTGTAATGAGCCGCATTATTATAGGCAAAATTCACAATTTCTTTCAAGCTCTCAAGCTGCATTTTTTCTAGCTCTTCGCGAGAAATCGTTTCTATCTGTTTGTCCCAGTATTCACTCATTTTATTGTCCTCCGTTTTCCCATTTTGAATCCCTCAGTGATTCTATATGATCAATATCCTCATCTGTAAGGTGCTTAAATCTCCCTTGCTTTTTTATATGCGTTCTAAGGGCAGATAGATTTTTCGGTTTTGTGTTTACACTGAAAATTCCATTTTCATATTCGGCAAGAATCCATAGCCCGCAATCCACGGCTTCTTTTGCAATTTCAACAGATTCATCTGGTGCAATTCCCCAACCAGTTGGGCAGGGTGCTATTACGTGAATATATTTAGTTCCTTTTATTTCTGAAGCGTGTTGCACTTTTTTCATATAATCCGGTAGATAGCCTATGCTCGCTGTTGCTGCGTATTTAATGCCGTGAGCCGCCACAATTTCAAACATGTTCTTTTTAGGGCGCAAATTTCCACGCACATTCCCCCCCGCAGGCGTTGTGGTTGTTTTTGCTCCAAAAGGAGTTAAAGAACTTTTTTGCACACCTGTATTCATATAAGCCTCATTATCGTAGCAAATATAAAGTATATTATCGTCTCTATCTATTGCCCCAGAAAGTGCCTGAATTCCAATATCTGCTGTTCCACCGTCACCTGCAAAACCCACTGCAACAAAATCCGTGATTCCTTTTGCCCTAAGCCCAGCTTCAATTCCTGTGAGCATTGAGGCGGTTCCAGCAAAGGTAGATATAATTGCATTGTTTGCAAAACAGAGCTGTGGAAAATTAAACCCAACCGCAGACATGCAACCAGCAGGAAGCACAGCAACCGCTCTTTTGCCGAGTACCTTTAAGGCAATACGCACTGCCAAACTGCCGCCGCAGCCGGCGCATGCTTTATGACCATAAAAAAATTCATCTTCATTTAATGTATTGGCATTCACGTTCATATTATAGCTCCCTCTTCAATCCCTATAAAATGCACCGCAGTTTTGCCTTGGCTAAGTTTGTTGAAAATTTCCCGTATATCTTCTTCGGAAATATCCCGCCCCCCCAACCCACCTATGAAATTCAAAGATGGAACGGAAAGCCCCGCTTTTTGCAAAGCGGAATTCACATTTGTATAAACGCTGCCTTCATTGCCAAAAGAAATATCTTTTTCCAACACCGCAACTGCCTTTGCATTACGTGCAATATCCGCAATTTCTTTATTTGGAAAAGGACGCATGTATCTAAGACGTAGCACCCCTGTTTTTACGCCTTCATTCCTCAACTCATCTGCCACATCACTGCACAACCCGAAAATAGAACCCAGAGTGATCAATATATATTCGGCATCATCGCAGCGATATGCTTCCACAAGCCCAGAATATTCCCTGCCAAACAGGGGTGCAAATTTTTGTTCTGCCTCAGATATAATTTCTTTTGCATTTAAAATACCTATATGCTCTTTGTATTTAAAAGCGAAATTATGTTCTGGCCCAGCCGAGAAAGCTATGTTTTTAGGATTTTCAAAATCAATTTTATTATCTGTATTGTAATCGGAAAGAAAATTTTTAACCAATTCAGATTCTGGCACTTCTACCATTTCATAAGTGTGGGTTAAATGAAAGCCGTCTAAATTCACCATAAATGGCGTGGAAACTTTTGGATGTTCTGCAATATAATAGCTTAAAATTGCCAAATCAAGGCTTTCTTGGGCATCTTTGGCATAAGCCTGTATCCACCCGCAGTCCAGCAAAGAGAGCGAATCCCTTTGGTCGCCATAGATATTCCAGGGCAATGCGGTTGAACGATTTGCATTCATCATAACAATGGGATATCTTCCACCAGATGCATAAACAAGGCACTCTGCCATATATAAAAGCCCTTGCGAAGATGTGGCGGTAAAAGTTCTCACGCCTGTAGCACTCGCACCAATCGCACAAGACAAAGCCGAGTGTTCTGATTCAACGTGAATGAACTCAGATTTAAGGCTTTTGTCTTCAACCATTTCGGAAAGGCGTTCCACCACTATGGTTTGAGGAGTAATTGGATAAGCAGAAATCACCTGTGGTGCTGCTAATCTAATTCCATAAGCAAAGGCTTCGTTGCCAGATAGAAATTCCCTGCTCATTTTGATTCAGCCTCCATTTCTATCGCCTTCAATTTACATATTCGTTTGCATATACCGCAACCTTTGCAAAAATCATAATCAATAGCCACAGCACCATCGCGTTTGGATATTACCCCGTCTGGGCAGTGCAAATAGCATTGCAAGCAGCCAGAGCATTTTTTGGTATCAATCACAGGCCGTATGCTACGCCAGCCAGCATTTTTTGAAATTAAATATCCAGCTTCGTAAGTTGTGTTATCAGGATAGTCTTGCAATGTCCATTTTGCTTTTATGCTTCGCAGATATGGTTTCATGCTGCAGCCCCCTTTGCCAAAGCATTGTAAGCCGCAGTAATCACAGCTTTATTCCCTTTCCACAATTTTTGCGGCATTGCTTTCTCAATGGCAAATTCAATATCCTTAACAGAAACTTGGTCGAAAAATGCTGAAAGCGCACCAAGCATAACTGTGTTTGTAACCCGTAGCCCCAATATTTCGCTTGCTATTTTAGTTGCATCAAATGTTATTATGCGAGTATCTTCATAAGTTGCCGTGGTATTTAAAATAATTTTTCCGTTTTCTTTGAGTGTGTTCAAAGAGTCTTGCGAAAACAGAGTATCGTCTAAATAAATTATATAATCGCTTTTCTTTATCTCGCTTCTGCTGTGGAGCGGTTTGTTGCTCAATTTGGTAAAAGCACGTATTGGTGCGCCTCTTCGCTCAGGTCCAAAAGAAGGAAATGCGAGAGCAAAAAAGCCTTCTCCTTTGAACGAATAGGCAGCACCTAAAATTCTTGCGGCGGTAAAGGCTCCCTGCCCCCCTCGCCCGTGCCATAAAACTTCAATCATTTTTTGAATTCAGCCTTCAGTTGTTTATAGTTCGCATTGTCTGGATCTGATTTAAGCGCTATATCCAATGCACCTTCAAACAGAGCAGTATTTACATAATTTGCAACATCTATGTCTTTATTGGTTAAATAACCAGCTGCAATCATAGCGTTCCAGAATTTAATAACTCCGTCCTTATTCGGGTCGGGGCTACTGCTTATATGAGGCCCATAGGTTTCTGCCACCAAAATATCTCTATCCACTTTCACATACTTTGAAAGAATGTCAATGGACTCATCATGATTGGTTTTGTAGAAATCATAAGCCTGAATCAGAGCTACTAGGAAATTTCTATAGTCATTTTCCCTTTGCTTGATTTTTTCTGTTACGGCAATTTGGCGGCAACAGGGATGTCCAGTTAAGTTGTTCAGTTCACCACTGTAGAACAAAATTTTGAGTCCCTGGTCTTCTGCCATTTTGCGGAAAGGTGTCCATACCACGCCTGCATCTGCATCGCCTTTTTTAACTACTTCCAGTGCCGCAGCCGGAGATTCCATTTCTTTTATGGTAACCTCTGTTTTCCAGTCAACGCCAGCAGCAGACAAAGCGCTTCTAAATGCAATGTCGCCAGTAGCCAAACGAACAGTGGCAATGGTTTTTCCTTTGAGGTCGGTAATGGATTTAATTTGCTCCGCAACTTCTGGTTTGGCAACAAGTGCGTGCCCTTCGGTCATTTGCCCACCGAATATTGATATAGCGGCTCCCTTTTCAATAAATGTGAAAGGAGGCGCGGTACCAAAAGAGCCTGCATCTAGTTTGCCTGCGATTATAGCGTTAATGCCTTCGCCGGAATTGTTGAACTGGAATAATTCCACGTCAAGTCCGTTTGCTTTGAAAAGTCCCTTTTCCTGAGCGATAAAATATAGAATATGCCCAGTGGAGGTTAAATGGCCAACGTTGAACTTAACTAACTCCTTTTTTTTCTCCTCACACCCTGTGAAAACCACTGCCAGCATAGCGATTGTGGCAAGAGTAGCGATAATTTTTTTCATTGTTTTCATAATCTATTCTCCTGTGTTAAACTACTTGAATGAGTAGTTGAATACCAACTCAAAACGGTTCAACTTGCCATCATCAGTTTTATGATTATCTCCACTATTATCAACAACATAGTCGGTCGCTAGGTTAGCATATTCAAAACCTATAAATACTGACTCATCCACAAAGTATTTCAAATTTGCGAATATAACCGCATTTTTAATACGTGCGGGACCGTTTGCAGTAGAAGGTTCTCTTTTTTTATCAATAGATTCAAATCCATAGCCACCTGCAAGAGCAAAATTAGCAGGGAGTTTTACATTTGCAGCACCCCAGCCGCCAAGTGACTTCAAGCCTTCCCCATCTTTGCTATTAGCATTTTGCCCAATGCTTCCAACGTTGTAATTACTTAGGTTTTGCCCCAAGAAAAATTCGCCAGAGAGATTTACTATGCTAATTACAGGGAGCGACAAACTTGCCACTCCAGACCACGAAATAGGTGGTGCTTCCCAGCCGCTTGCATCTTTTGCATCTTTCTCGGCTTCGGTTTCTGCTGCAGTTTCTCTTGAAGCATAGTGACCGCTTAGGGTAAACTCCACATTTTGTTTTTCGCCAGCCCAAGAAGCAGGAACTTTCGTTTTTAGGGAGCCTTGGAAAGCCGGAAGCACGGGAGTTGCTGTCTCTCTGTTATCTGTTACGGCAACGGCTGCTTCAATTGGACCAACAAATTCTGCTAAACGAATCATTGGGCGGCGTGTACCTAAAGAACCCTGACCTTGCAAAGCACCTTGGTTAAGAGAAGGAGCAACCAATGGAGCAATTATATCTTGAGTTTGTCCAAACAACACAGACAAACCTATATCGTTGAATTTCAACTGACCATAAGCGTGCCTTATGCGAAAACCGTTAACTCCATTGTTGTTGCGATTTTGGTTGGCTACAAAGTCAGATTCAAATTTTCCAGAAACTTCGGCTCCACTTTCTTTAGGCTGCCCAGCTAAATTCAAACCAAGTCTAGTTTGGTTCACGTTGATTAACAAACGCCCTTCGCCATCTTGAGCATTTAATGGAGCATAATTAGACCAGTTAAGACCACCGTTTGCACCATCTTCATATACTGCGTTGAGTTGTAAAAATCCGTATAGTGAAATTTTTGTTCCAGCCACGCTTACCGCTGGCTCCGCTGGTTTTTGGGCGGGAACGGATTCTGTCGCTACAACAATGGGAGCGACCTTTGGCAGCGCTACCACAGTTGCAGCTGGAACTTCTGCTGGAATGGGTGCGGTTTCTGGCACGGCAGCAACAGGAGCTGCTTCTACGGCAGGAGCCGGAACTCCTTGTGCCAATACGATTGAGCTTGCTACAAGCAAGGCTGCAATGGATAAAATATTGCTACTCATAATGATTCTCCTTGGTTATGGGTAAAAACTTACCAATAATATAGTAAACATATCTGTTTAGTATGAGAAAATACGAGCATACCCCCTAAGGTCTATATAATACATATCTGTTTAGTATGTTTTACCTAATCCCAATTTATGGCTGGGGGCGGGTCTTTTAGGTCTTTGTTGCTCTTCGCTTCTTCAAATTTTTTGCTTAAATATTCATCTCTGTGCTTTTCTTTTTCCTTTGCCTCTGAGAATTTGGCATCCAATTCCGAGTCTTTGTTCTTTTCGCTTGCCATGAATTCTTCCAAACTGACCTGCTTTTTGCGTTCCCTATGAGAAACGACCTCCTTAGCAAGGGTGTCCACCACCAGTATCTTATCACAGCACGGGCAAATTACTTCTATGTTCTGCATAAAGCAAAATTTAGAAAATTTTTCTAAATTATATCCCCCATGCTAAAAAGCCTGCAATCCATTCAAGAGCATATTAAAAACGCACCAGGTTCTTATTTAAGCCGCTTGCGCATAAAATTCACAAAAAAAAGTGGACTTGTGCAAAATTCAAAAATTCATAACGAATTGTGCAACGAAATTGCAAGCGAAGAAAGATTGCAAAAATGGATGCAAAAAAAGAGTGAGCAAGAGGTTCTGGCTCTGTGCTTAATTTACGCAAGCCAAGGCAGGGGTTTGCATTTCAACGAGTTGGAACGCAATTTAGATACAGACCAAAAATCTCTTTTTGCATTTTTAAACGAAGCCTCTAACGAAATGTTTATATGGCACACAAAATGCCAAGGTTCTCACATATATTATGGCTTTGCGGATTTTGAAAATTTTATTTTGAGCAATTTTATTAAAAACGAAGAAACGCTAGAATCAGTTGCTTGGGTTTCTAACGAAAAAAAAGCTGAATTATATTTGCTCTTTATGCTATCTAAAATGCAACTCGGCAAAATTTCTGTTAATAAAGATTTTTCCATTAGTCATTTTTCAAAAAAGCATATTTCAACAATTTTCAACAACAACAAAAATTTAGACCATTTGATGATTGAAGAATGTGTTTGCCTGTTGCTCTCTTTTTTAATTTCAGAAAAATGGATTTCAAAAGATGCAGAGAGTGGAAATTTAAAACTGCTCTCCCCTGCTTATGAATTTTTGCAAAACAACGGGTTCAGGCTTTTTTCGGAATTCTTTTTTTGGTGGAAAAACGAGAGATTCCGCAACAAAAACGATTTGCCAAAACTTTTAACATTTTTTCAAAAACCCCTTAGCGCATTGAATGCCGCCAAATTATTCTGGGCTCACGACACACGCTCTAGGTTGCAAAAAAACAAAACCACTATAAGTTGGCAGCATTTGCCTGTGCCGCTCAAGGAACTTTGGATTTTTGGAATACTAAAAATGCAAGTTAGAAAAAAACACATTTTAACCTTTTCCCTTTCCGAATTTGGCGAGAGCATTTTCTTTGCCAAAACTCCAAAAGAAACCTTAGCCGAGCCGATTGTAGCGAGCAGTTCCAATTTTGAATGGCTTTTGTCGCAGAACAACGGGGCATTTAGAATTTTTCAAATGTCTTGTTTTGCGCAGGCAAAAAACGAAGAAGAGCTTTTGCGTTTTGTGCTTTCCAAAGAATCTTTTTTAGATGGGCTTCGTTCAAAACTTCCAAACTCTTTTGTTCAAGATTTTTTGCAGTGGAACAAAGCGGTGCCAAACGTAGCCGGAGCTTTAAACGAGTGGCTTCACATATACAACGACTCTTCCATTGACACCCTGCCTATTTTACGCATAAGAAATGCAAATAAATTCGTAGAACTCTCCGCATACAAACCATTTTTGACCTGTGTAGAAGAAATTATCCCAAACTGGGGTTTTATCATAAAACCAGAAAGCGAAAAGAAAATCAAAGAAATGTTAGTAAATTTTTCTTTAGAGCCTCATTCTTCTACGCAAAGTCTGGGCAAAGAAGCACCTCTCCCTAAACTAGCTGAAATAGAGCAATTCAAACTCCCCTATCCTATTCCAGAAGGGGAAGATGCGAATTTTTGAGTAGAAAAATTGTCTGAACCCTGATAACCATTAACAAGGTAGTGCTTTTTTGGAGGTTTTCCAGGAAAATCCGGGTTCAGACAATGGTTAAAATACACTATTTATCGTAAAAATGGCTAAAACTCTGAATATTTTATCTAGAATTAGCTCGGTTTAGCTCGGTTACAAAAGTTGAAGTATTTCCTCTACATCTGTTTTAATTTGGACTGGCCTCTTTTTATTGAATAATTCCTTGCCGCCATTTATAGCCCGCTCTATGCCATCGTAGGCAATTCTTGCCGTATCTTCGCTTCTACCGAGCTTTTTTCCTATTTCGCAAAAATCCATACCTTTATTCGCGTTCTTTATAAAATACATCGCAATAGACCTTTCATAAGCAAATTTTCTCTCTTCGTTTATCAGCGTTTTAGGGTCTATATTGAAACGTGCGCTTACGATGTCCAGTATATTCTTCGTAGAGTCTTTTGCTTCAAAAAGTTGCTCCATTGTTTTAGAAGTTATTACCCTGCCTTCCGCTTCGCAAACAAGGCGGTTTAGCTTGTTCATCAAACATTTTAACGAGCGCTTCTCCGTGTTTTTTGCCCAAACATCCCTAAGACTTGGATTTTCCAAGCTTAGATTTTCTTTTTTCATAAAATCTTCCAACATTTTAAGGCGGTCTTCGGTATCTGGTGGGAGAATTTTAATATATTCAAAATCATCAAGACGCTCGGCAAGATCAGGAACTAGTCCGGTTTTGTCAATGCCAATTTTTTGCGATGTTATCACCATTTGTTTACCTATAGATTCCATGAACTTTATTACTCCAAGCACTAAATTCAAAGCTCTCTTGCCTTCCAAATATTGGATTTCATCTATAAACACCATATCCACGCCTTTGATTCTTTCTACTATTTTCAAAAATAAAGCCTTCCTTTCTTCATCGCTAAAACTTTCGTACAGAGCGACCATTGAGTCGTGAAAAGGTGTAACCTGCGAATAAAGAACTATTGGTTCTCCCTCCCCTATTTTCTGTTTTTCTTTTAGCAATGAGTTCCACATTGCGTGGAGCAGGTGTTTTTTGCAAGAGTCAATTTCGCCAACGAAAATCAATGGGTTAATTGCAAGAGGTTGCTTTTTTACAATTTTATCTATGGTTTCTTTTGCATAAGCTACGGCTTTTTTTAAGCATTTATAGTCGCCTTTGAAAAGGAAATCGGAATCCAATGTATAATCAGAAACGCTTTTGTTTAAATGGACTATTCCATCAACAAAAGAATCCACTGAGGTTTTGTTGTCTGTATTCATTTAAGCCTCGTTCCTACAAACTGAATTTGTTTTACTGGAACTGTTTAATATAGAAAAACTAAACATTAATTTTAATGCAAAACTTTGTGCCTTTATTCGGTTCGCTCTCAACGGATATTTCGCCCTCGTGCAAATCCACTATTTTTTTCACAATGGCAAGACCGAGGCCTGTGCCCTGTTCTTTTGTGGTGAAAAATGGCGTGAATATGTTTTTTAAATGCTCTTGTTCAATACCTTTTCCTGTGTCTGCTACGGTTATTTCTGCAGCGTTTCCGTTTGATTTAATGCTTACAAAAATTTTGCCTTCGGTCTCTATTGCCTGAATTCCGTTTATTAGCAGGTTAAGCATAACTTGCTGCAATTTTTCGCTATCGATTTCTGCATTCAATGGCTCTGTTGGAAAATCACGCTCTATGCGAACTTGCTTTTTTTCTTTTTCAATTTCAATTTCTGCGTGAGATAAAATAGCCTCTGCCCAAGCTACCAAATCTGTGCTTTGTTTTTGCAAATTTGTTTTTCTGGTATAAACGAGTAAATTGCTAACTATTTTGTTGAGGCTGGATATTCCGCCTATTATTTTATCCACGTATTTTCGCCTTTGGTCTTCGGGGGGAATGCTCCTCGCAAGCAAACTGGCATAACCAGCTATTCCTCCAAGGGGGTTCCTAATTTCGTGAGCCACGGTTGCAGCCATCTCCCCAAGCGCGCTCAATACCCTAGTCTGGTGAATCTCCTCTTGCATTTTTTTTATTTGCTCGGCTTGTACTTCCAGAATCTTTAAGTTTTCCAAGTATTTAAATTCCAATTCATTGAACTTTTCAAAAAAAAGCTCAAAACGCTCCATAGCAGATGCAATGTCGCTTTCCATTATCTAAGTGCCCTGAATGCGTCTATCCTGTTTTTGGATTGGCTGTGCTGGTCAAATCTTTGAATCATAACTTCATCTTGTGCCCTAAGCTCCAGAACAAGTTTTTCAATTTCGGATATTATTTGTTCAATACCAGCAAAAAGCTCGGAATTTTGCATTTCGGCTTTTCTCTCTACCCACTCGCTCACAAGCGGTGCGCATCGTACATTTTCTGCTTTTACGCTATCCAAAAAGGAACTTTTCTTTTCTAGCAATTGCATTATTTTGTTCAATTCATTTTTGGAATCCAAGTCTTTAAGCAAATCGCTTTGCAATTCGTGAATTTGCTTGTAAATAGATAATTGCGCATTTAAGCTGTCGCGGAGCAACTCTGGCAAATTAGATGTCATTTCTTCAGTACTCCTTTATTGTTCTCGTGCCAAATAACATCATCTTTGTAAAGCTTTGCTTGGTCTGCCCAATAGGTTCCGGGGTGCTCTTTTATAAGGCGGTCGTAATAACGCACGGCTTCTTTAACGTTGTTCTGTTTGCGAAACACGTTTCCTATTTGGAACAATGCCCAAGAAACAAGCTCTGGGTCTTTATTATTTTGTTCCATCGCTTTGTTGTAATATTCAAGTGCCATAGGCCAATTTTGAGCTATAAAACTGATATTGCCAAGTTCATAAATAGCCTTGCGGCAAGGAGACGCAGTATTTACTGGGCAGTCTTCGGCTATGTCTTTGTAGGTTTGTATTGCAAAGGGAGTATCTTGCAATTTCATATATAATTCTGCCAGTTTAAGTCGAAGCTCATTCTTTTTGGCGTTATCGGATTCTGCTTCTATGGCTTTTTTCAAAATTTCTGGTGAGCCTTGGTCGGGTTTGTATTTAGCGGCTATTTCGGCTTTCAATGCCAGTTTCTGCCCAAGAGTTGGCCCAAGTTTTTGGTCTTCTATAACATTTGAAAGCGAATTGTCGCCAACTTGATATTGCTCTTTTTTTACTTGGCTAAATGCAAGCATATAAAGCACCGCGCTTTTGTAAGGCTCTGGCACAGGCTCTTGCAAAACGGAATTTCCAAGAGCAACTACTTTATCGTGCAGTTCAAGATATTGGTAAAGCGAGAGCAGGTTGTATGCGGCGGCCATTGAATTAGGAGTTCCAGAAAATTTTTGCCGTGTTGTTTGCAAAGCATCTATTGCAGACTGAAATGATTTTTTTTGAACTAGGTTAAAGGCCTTTTGCAAATCTGCGCTACCGACTTCTGTTAAGGAGGCAAAGGCAAAACTGCCACCATATTCCGTTGGAGCTACCTTTTCGGGACCAATGGTTAAAGGCTTGTTTTTAAGGCTTTCCAAATATGCCGCCACAGAATCTTGCTTGCGCTTTTCTTCCATTTTTAAGCAACTTTCCAAGCTATTGCACGCATAAGATGCAGAAGATTTTGCATCTGAACTACTGCTGGCTTGGTTGCTTTCCGTTGTGCTATCTTTGACCGCAGGAGCAGCTACCCCGCTATTAAGCGCGGCTATTCTGCCTTTTACCTCTGCTTTGCCGTCTGCGCTTGGCGTTAGCTGCAAATATTTATTGTAATAACTTATCGCTTTTGCCTTATCGCCTTTTTGCTCGTAAACTCTGCCTAGATAATAATGTGAGTTATAGCCTTTTTCTGGATAATCAAAACTTTTATTGAAATTTATCACAGCCTTGTCCATTTCGCCCAAATTAAAGCGGCAAACACCAGCGTAATAATAAGCCCCAGGGTTGCCTGGTTCTTTTTTTAGTACCTCTCCCCAAGATTTTGCAGATTCTGCCCAATTCTTTTTTTCAAAAGCGGCAAGCCCAGCTTTGAATTCTGGAGAATCATAAGTGTACTTTGATTTGCCAGCAGCGGCTGGAGATGGATTAGCTGACTGAGACGATTTGGCAGATGCAGAAGATGCAGCGGACAGAGGAGGGGCTTGCGGCGTTTGCGGTGTTTGTGATGCCTGACCGTTTGCATTGGTTCCGAGCAATATCCCTATCCTAGATACGGCTTTTGTTTTTTGCTCTGCAGTTCCGGCCTCTGCCAAAGCCTGCCATCTGGCAAGGGCATTCTCTTTTTGAGACAGAGCTTCATAAGCCTCTGCCTCCCCTTCTATGGCTTTGGTGAGTTTTGGGTTGTATTTTTGGGCAAGCTGAAAATTGTCCAAAGCAAGTTTGTAATCCTTCATTTTAAGCCGCGCATCGCCCGCACCCAAATATGCCTCTGCATTGCTTTTGTCAATAGAAAGCACGGCTTTGTATTCATCCAAAGCCTCTTTGTGCCTTCCTTGGTTCGCAAGCTCCCCAGCTTGCTTTAACCTAAGGGATTGCGGATTTTGCGCAAAAACAAAAACTCCCGCAAAAGCGACTATAGTTAAAAAATGCTTGAACATTGGTGGGTAATATAGAAAATTCTTTTTCTACCTTAACCGCAGTGCCTCTTCTCGTTTTAGCGTTTTTTTGCTCCATTGCTTTTGCTCAAATTCAAGGCGAAACGCCCGCTTTAACTCCGTTTACAAACGAACAAGGAACCTATCTAATAGCAATGCCCACTTACACTTATAGCAGAAAACCAGGGAACCTTGGCTTGAATGCAGAAGAAGAAACTTGGCGGCCGGATAAATGGAAAAACCGGAGAATCTTTAACCGCTTTGTTCCTATTATGGACTGGGAAATAAGGGAGAGCAGCCTTTGGTTTTACTTTGGAAACGAATTGGGAGATATGCTCTGGCAAGAATTAAACGCCCTAGGCGAAGAACCAAACCGCACACCTATGCTTTACGGCGGCTTTGCAACTCCCCCTTTCAAGGGATTTTATGCTATTTTGGAATTCAACCAAATAGACCATTTTAGCGAAGCCACATTCAATGACCGCAAAAAACGCATAAATAATTCGCAAAAATTCTCCGGGTTTGGCGAAAATTTGCCTGCATATTCAGGTATTTATGGCGGATTTGGCTATAACAGCGATGATGATTTTTTCAAAAATGCCTCTGTTCTAACCGGTTCTGAATATCTTTGGGCTTGGAACAGGCAGGAGTGGGTTCCCATTCGCATTAGCCCAAGGGTGGAAGGAAATGCCGAGTTTTATTTTATGGAAAAAGAGATTGAACTTAACTTCTCCACCGAAAAATCCCAAATTCAAGATTCAGCCTCAGAAGTTAATAACAACTTTGGTCTTAGGCTTAAAGGCGAAAATACAGGTGGAGGTTTTTACGCAAGCCGAACAGAAGACAAAGAGAACATTACAGCTTGGGTGGACTTCAATCACAGCTTTTTGCAACTCATTACAAACAAAGGGTTTATATCTTTTAGCCCTAGAAAATATCAGGAGCTGAAATTTGCTGATTTTGTATTTGCAGATAGTTTGGAATACAATACCGAGATTAGCAATCCCACCGATTTAACGCTTGGAGTTTTGCTCAGGCAAAATGGCGTGAAGATATATAGTGAAACAAGCTACAATTCAAAGCCTCTTTTTATGAAGGTGAAGGCGTATCAAAACTACGCTTATACAGAAGATTTTGAATCCATTGGCTTTGACAGCGAAATAGCCTATAAATCCGGGTTGGCAGAAGCCGGAGCCGCTTATTCAAGGGAATTTTTTGAATATTACCGCGAGGATATTTTTTACGATATTAAACCAGCGGAAAGCACGGCCAAACTATTTGTGAAATATCGTTTTTTGCAAAATTTATCCATTGCCCATGAATGGCTTTATAGGAATAAACCAGATATATGGTTTTGGAATGCCCAAATTGAGCAGAGAATACCCGAACTGAACACTTCACTTTATGCGGTTTTGCTCCAAGTTCTCTCTAAAAAAGCCAAAGATTTCCCCTTTGGCGGCTATAATGAGGCTAGATTTTTTTGCGGAATAAATGTTGCTCTTTAACCACGCATTTTGATAAGCTCGTTGTAGGCATCCATGGTTTTATTGCGGATTTCCAGCATTAGGTTAAAAGCAACCTTTGCTTCGCCAACTGCAAGCATAACTTGGTGAACATCCTTGATTTCTCCGGCTACCATTTTTTGAATGGACTCGTCGGCGTAGTTTTGCATGTGGTTTACGTCTGTTAAAAATCCTTTTAGCATTTCGTCAAATTTGGGCGCATCTGCCTTTTGGGGGCCCATGCGTTTTGGGTCAATGCCGGGGTTAAGCGGCTGAACTGTGTCGCTCAGCGGCTGTGAGTTTGATACTGGTGTTCTTATATCGCTATACATATTAACCTTCTTATAATAAATATAGCAAAATTCATGCCATATTTAAGATTTAAGCCCTTACATCAATAAAATTTCCACGTTCGCGAACGGGCAAGCCCTCTGAGCTCCTTTCACGCAGAGCGCTTACCCGTTCTTCTATCGTCCCGTCAAAATTCGTAGCCACAACCTTAGCCTGCTTGGTTACATTGCTTTTTGCAACCGGAGCCGCAGGCTGCAGCCCAATTTCCTTTCTTTTGGATTCCAAGAGAGAACGCCAATCATTATTATTATCGGCAGTTTTTGGAGAAACCTTAACGCCTCGGGTGGTTCCCGAACGCTCTATTGCGCTATTGCGCAATTCCATGAATTTTTGAACATCTACTTTCATATCAACTTCCTTGTTTTAACGTCCCTGTTCCATTTAATCACGTAAGGGGCAATCACGTAGGATTGCCCCTACTACGTGGTTAATTTGCTAAATCTAATGCTTTCATCAACATCGCTTTTGTGCTGTTGAATGCGGTTGTGTTTGCCTCATACGCTCTTGTTGCTGTTATCATATCCACCATTTCTTCTACTATATTGACGTTTGGCATGTGTACATAGCCGTTTTCATCCGCATCTGGATGGTCTGGGTTATATACCAGTTTGTCTGGGCCTTCGTCTGGTCTAATTTCTTGGACTTTTACGCCGCTGCCTATGTGTTCCCTAGATACTGGCCATTCCGGTTGAGGAATGTTTATGTGACCAGGCTGGGTTTTTGTTCCTCTAATTTTGTTTTCCTCTTTTACCAAAAATTGGTCAAATTCAAGAGGGTCTGCCTCTAAAATCACGTGCTGCCTTTTGTAGGGGCCGCCATTTGGAGTGCGGGTTGTTTCTACATTTGCTATGTTTGAGGCAATAACGTTTTGCCTAACACGCTGAGCCCTTAAACCCGTTGCGCTTATATTCAAGCCTGTAAAAAGTCCTACCATTGCCATAAACTATTCACCTCCGAACCTGCTTCCTCTAATTGCCTCCCCTATTGCCCCACTGCGGTCTTTTATGAATGTGGCTGCAAAATTAAAAGCAATTTCGTTTTCTGCAAGTTTTGCCATTTCTATATCTATATCCACATTGTTTATTTCACCCGGATTTGTATAGTCGTCAACGCGATATCCTTCGCTTTTCACGTGTTCAAGTTCTGGGCGGCCTAAAAATAAATGGTTGCCATCGGTGCGTTCTCCGGCCAAATTGAGTTGTTTGTCCAAAGCTCTGCGTAATTGGTCTTCAAAGGAAACTTCTATGCGGCGGTAGCCTGGGGTGCTTACATTGGCTATATTATTAGCAATAGCCCTGCCTCTGTGGGCATAAGCATCTAACCCTTTGCTCGCAACAGGGATGCTTGTCTTGTCTAGGATGGCTAGTTTTGTAAGCATAGTAACCTCATTTTGTATATATGCAAAAACCGTGCCAATTTGTCTGAACCCCGATTCACCGATTTTCCCGATTGCTGAAATAATTGTTACTATATTACTCTCACGTCTATTTTTTGGGAGTTTTTATGTCTGAAAAAGATAATGATAAGAAAAAAATGATTGCCGTTGATGGTAATGAGGCAACCGCGAGGGTAGCGCACAAAGTAAGCGAAGTTGTCGCAATTTATCCAATAACACCCTCCACTCCTATGGCAGAACTCTGCGATGCTTGGAGCGCACAAGGGCATAAGAATATTTGGGGGCAAGTACCAAGAGTTGTAGAACTGCAATCCGAAGGCGGAGCCGCTGGTGCCGTTCACGGCTCCTTGCAAGCCGGCGCCCTAACCACAACATTCACAGCATCCCAAGGCTTGCTGCTAATGATTCCCAATATGTTTAAAATAGCAGGCGAACTCACTTCCACGGTATTCCACGTAAGCGCCCGCGCCCTTGCTATGCAAGGTCTCTCCATTTTTGGCGACCATTCAGACGTTATGGCTTGCCGGCAAACCGGCTTTGCAATGCTCGCCAGCTCCAGCGTTCAAGAAGCCCACGACCTAGCACTGGTGGCTCATGCAGCAACCTTAAAAGCCCGCGTTCCTTTTATTCACTTCTTTGACGGCTTCCGCACATCCCACGAAATAATGAAAATAGAAGAACTCCCCATAGAAACTATTAGAGATTTAATAGACGATGAACTTGTTGCCGCCCACCGTGCAAGAGCACTCACCCCAGATGCTCCAGTTTTGCGTGGCACAGCCCAAAACGCAGATGTTTACTTCCAAGGGCGCGAAACTGTAAATCCATATTATACCGCAGTACCCGGCATTGTTCAAGAGTATATGGACAAGCTCGGAAAAGCAATAGGCCGCCAGTACAAACTTGTGGAATACACAGGAGCCGCAAATGCAGAAACCATTATAGTAGTAATGGGCTCGGCTGCCGCCACCGTGCGTGAAACTGTTGAGCTTTTGGCGAGCAAAGGGCAAAAAGTCGGAATGATAAATGTTCATCTCTATAGACCATTCCCCACAAAAGAATTTATGTCAGCTCTTCCTAAGTCCTTTAAAAATATAGCAGTTCTGGATAGGTGCAAAGAACCTGGTTCTCTTGGAGAACCCTTGTTCCAAGATGTTTTAACCACCGTTGCAGAAGCGGTTATGGAAGGGAAATTCCAGCAGCCTCCAAAAATTTTGGGCGGTCGCTATGGCTTGGCATCAAAGGATTTCACTCCGGCTTACGTAAAGGCGGTTATAGATAATGCAAATAGCATAGATTCCAAAAAACACTTCACCGTTGGCATAAATGACGATGTTAGCAACACAAGCCTAGAAATAGACGAAAACTTCCGTTTGGAGAAAAAGCTGTTCCAAACTATGTTCTATGGTCTTGGAGCAGACGGCACAGTTGGAGCGAACAAAAATTCCATAAAGATAATAGGCGAATACACGGAGAACTACACCCAAGGCTATTTTGTTTACGATTCCAAAAAGAGCGGCAGCGGAACAACCAGCCATTTGCGCTTTGGCAGCGACCCCATTCACGCCCCCTATTTAATTGAGCCAAACCAGGCAGATTTCATAGCTTGCCACCATACCCCGCACCTTCACCAAGTAAATATGCTCCGCTATGCAAAACCCGGTGCAGTGTTTTTGATTAACACTCAGCACAGTGCAGAAACAGCTTGGGATACCTTCCCAAAAGAAGTTCAAAAGCAGATAATAGACAAAAAGCTCAAAGTTTATGTTATTGACGGCTACAAGGTTGCCCACGATACAGGAATGGGCAGGCGCATAAATACCATTATGCAAACTTGCTTTTTTGCCATTTCGGGCATTTTGCCAAAAGAAGAGGCAATTAGCCATATTAAAGATTCAATCAAAAAAAGCTATTTGAAAAAAGGCGAAGAGGTTGTTAAAAAGAATTGGGAAGCCGTTGACCACACCCTAGCTCATTTAAGCGAGGTAAAAGTCCCAGACAGCGTTAGCGCGACAAGTGGTTTCCGCCCCGCATTGATAGGCACAAATGACGAATTCCTAAACTCCGTAACTGCAAAGATTATTGAAGGTTATGGCGATGAGCTTCCAGTTTCTAAAATACCTGCAGACGGCACATATCCAACCGCCACATCCAAATACGAAAAACGAGACTTGGCTTTGGAAATTCCTGTTTGGAACACCGAGTCTTGTATTCAGTGCGGTAAGTGCGCAATGGTTTGCCCACACGCCGCTATTCGCACCAAAGCCTACGATGCCTCTGCCTTGGGAAATGCCCCAGAAGGATTTAAGACTATGGAAGGCAAAGGCTTCAAGCTAGACGGCAACATTAAATATACAGTTCAGGTTAGCCCTTACGATTGTACGGGTTGCGGAGTTTGCACAGAAGCCTGCTCTGGGCTTAAAGGCGCAAAAGCCTTGACTATGCTCCCACAGGCAAATATTGCAGAAAAAGAAGGAAAGGCTTGGGATTTCTTTGTGGACTTGCCCGAAGCAGACCGCACAAAAATTGACCCGAAACTCGTTAAAAACGCTATGCTCCTTGAGCCTCTCTTTGAGTTCAGCGGTGCTTGCACAGGTTGCGGCGAAACACCTTATGTCCGTTTGGCATCTCAGTTGTTTGGCGATAGAATGGTGGTTACAAATGCAACAGGCTGTTCTTCCATTTACGGTGGTAATTTACCAACTACCCCTTGGGCAAAAAACAAAGAAGGCAGAGGTCCGGCTTGGACCAATTCCCTATTTGAAGACAATGCGGAATTTGGGCTTGGGCTTCGCGTTGCGATAACCCACCACGCAAAACAAGCCGAAGACCTTTTAGATTCTGTTAGCGAAGTTCCAGCAGATTTGAAAAAAACTCTCAAAGAGCAAAGCCAAATTGACGAAGCCGGCATTGCCGCTCAAAGAGCGAATGTCGAAAAATTAAAGGAAATTCTGAAAAAATCAAGCAGCCATGAAGCAAAAAAACTCATCTCCTTAGCCGACTACCTTGTGCACAAGAGCGTGTGGATTATGGGCGGAGATGGCTGGGCTTATGATATTGGCTATGGTGGCTTAGACCACGTTCTTGCCAGCGGCGAGAACGTGAATATTCTGGTTTTAGATACCGAGGTGTATTCCAACACAGGCGGCCAAGCGAGCAAAAGCACCAATTTGGCAGCGGTTGCGCAGTTTGCCGCAAGCGGCAAACGCGCTCCAAAAAAAGACCTTGGTTTAATCGCTATGAGCTACAAAAACGTGTATGTTGGCAAAGTCGCTATGGGTGCAAACGATGTGCACACAATCAAGGTGTTCCGCGAAGCAGAAGCCCACAACGGCCCCTCGCTTATACTCGCCTACTCCCCTTGCATTTCGCACGGCATAAAGGATATGCGTTATATGCTTAACCAGCAAAAAATGGCAGTGGAAAGCGGCTACTGGCCCCTGCTCCGCTACATTCCAGCAAACATAGACGAAGGCAAAAATCCATTTGTTTTGGATTCCAAAGCACCGAGCTTGCCGGTTAAAGACTATATCTACACCGAGAACCGCTACAAGATGCTAACCGCTTCCAACCCGACTGCTGCAGAGGAACTTGCAAACAGACTGCAAGCATTTGTGGATGCAAGGTGGAAACAGTATGAGGATTTGGCAAAGTAGTATATTTCGCAAATTTCAGAGAGTTTGTGGCTACTTGACAAATCCGCAAATTTTTTCTAAATTTACATTTCACCCGGGGTTATAGCTCAGTTGGTAGAGCATCACGCTGGCAGCGTGAGGGTCAGGAGTTCGAATCTCCTTAGCTCCATTTTCTACATTACTACTCAAATGCTTGGTTTAACTCCATTAAAATATTTGCCTCGCCCTATGCAAGCCATATTGCTAGCAAATGCCATTGTCTATTTGCTGTCTTGGATTAACCTTGGCGATTATATTCTGTGGTATGGAGCCTTTATCCCAAGCCAAGCCCACGAGCTTTGGCGTTTTGTGAGCTATGCTTTTATACATACCGATTTTATGCACATCCTCTTTAATATGCTCATGTTTTGGATGTTCGCAACTGAGGTTTGCAAAAGTCTCGGAGAGAGAAATTTTACCACCCTTTACCTGCTATCTGCCATATTCGCAGGCCTGTTCAGCATACCCTTCTATGCCTTTGGCTTAATGGGAAATCACGCTGTTATAGGGGCCTCCGGTGCGTTGTTTGGTGTAATGGCGGCTTATGCCTTTTTGTTTCCCGAGCAAATTATTTTGATGTTCTTCATAGTTCCTATGAAAATAAAACACGCTATATGGATATTCATAGCCATAGACTTATTTATGGCAAATAGCTCAGACGGCATTGCTCATTTTGCTCATTTGGGCGGTGTACTTTCGGGTTATTTATTTATGCTGTTTTGGTCTAAGAGCATTTCTTTGGAATCTTTTTTTGCAAAATCCAAAGGCCCCGAAAGATATTCAAGGGAATTTTTCAAAGAACACGCAAAACAAGCTCCGCCACTGGAAGGCGAGCTATACAAGGGCAACTCAAGCGCAAAAGAAGAGCGTTTAAACGAAATTTTAGAAAAAATAAACCGCACAGGACTTCAATCGTTAAGCCAAGAAGAGAGAGATTATCTGCAATGGTTTGGAAAACAGAATAAGAAGTGAGTGCTGATTTACTATATTTAAGCCTATGGTAAAACTTGAAGAAGATGAAGATTTTGAGGATTACGAGGAACTTGATGAAGAAAAACCTATTTCGCAGCAGGTTTATGATTACAAGTCTCGCCGCATTTTAGTTTGGATTGAAGACAAAGAGAACCAGCCTCAGGTGGAGGAAACTTTAGCTTTTCTTTTGCCGTATGCCACCATACGTTATGTGAACAATGAAGAAAAAGCAACCGAGCTTTCCGAAAAAGAGGAATGGGACACTTATGTTGTTGACTTAATGGAAGAGGGTGTGTCCACAAGCGAGTTCGTTAAAACGGCAAACAACAATTTGGAAATAATGCTTGTTGCGCTGAACTATTCCCGCCTCAATAGGGATAACGAGCAAAGCGAAATGTACTTTGAACCAATCCGTAAATTATTTGTTCAAGATAACTTAAACGCTAACCCACCAGAAGGTGAACAGCAGTAGGCAAAAGCTATGGTAAATATATCATTAAATAGAATTACGTTATACGAAAAAAAGGGACAAACTAATGAAGTTCTGCTAAATGATATTTCTCTAGAGGTAAAAGCAGGCGAATTCATAACGCTAACCGGCCCCATTAACAGCGGAAAGTCTCGCATACTCAGGATTGTAGCTGGTTTAACCGAACCCGATTCTGGAAACGTGCTTTTCAACGGAAAAACTTTAAGCGAATTTTCTCCCAAATACGAAAATCTAGCAATGGTGTTTCGCTCCCAAGCTCTTTACCCTCATTTAACCGTGCGAAAAAATCTTGAATTTGGGCTTAAACTAGCGAACATTCCCAAAAGCACAATAAACACAAGAATAGCAGAAATTGAAGATTTATTGGATATACCAAAAATAATGGATTTGAAACCAGATGCATTGCCTATTTCGGAAAGGCAGCTTGTGGCACTCGCACGTGCTTTTGTGAAACACCCTCAAGTTCTAATTCTAGATGAACCTATTTCCGAGCTGGATTCTCAATCCAAAATAAAAATACAATCCATAATAAAGCGGTTTTGCATAAATTTGCAAGCAACCGTTATGTATGCAACACATAACCCTTCCGAAGCCATGACTCTAAGCAACCGCATAGTTTGCATAAACAAAGGAATAATCTTGCAAGTTGGCACAAACTACGAACTTTATAACCAACCTGCAAACGAATCTGTAGCGAGATTTATAGGATATCCAGAAATGAATTTCGTTGAATTTGAGACAATAGAAGAAAACGGCCATATCACTTTAAATTTCATAAATGCGAATTATTCCGTGGAAATTCCGCTAAAACTGAAAAATGTTCTAAAGCATTATACAAAGGCAAAAATAGGCATTAGAGCGGAACATTTAAAAATTGCCGCTGAAGAAAGCCCATATACAGTCCCGATGATAGTGGAAATGCAAGAATATGCAGGCTCACAATCCATAATTTATGTTTCTAGGGAACATCAGACCTTGGCGGTTGAGGTACCGATGAACAAGCGCTATGATCTTGGAGAAACTGTGTACGTTGAACCGGACCAGAACGAAATTCACCTATTCACAAAAGGAAAACTTGTGATATGATGAAATTTTTGGTACCCATTTTACTGCTTTGCTTTTTTTGCGGATGCAAAGAGAAAACGCGTTCTGAAAAAATAATACACCTATGGGTTTTCAACAATAGCCCAAACCCACTAGACGATATGAATAAAATTTTAAAAGGTTTTCACGTTGAAAATCCGGGGTTAAAAGTTGAAGTTACCATTTTGGATTGGGGAAGCGGTTTATCAAAATTGAATTTGGCAGCAGCAACCCGCAATGGCCCAGATGTTGCTCAAGTTCCTTCAACTTGGGCTGCATCGCTCACCGATATTGACGCTCTTATGCCTTTAGATTCAATTATTGAAATCTGGGGAAATCCAGAACTATTTATAACAGGATCCAGAGAAACAATGAAACCCAAAAATTCAACCAGCATCACATCGCTTCCCTGGTTTTTGGATGTACGCCCATTTTATTATAGCGAGGATGTTTTAAAGGTACTGCATATAGACCCAAATACAATAAGTTCAAGGGAAAAATTCAAAGAGGTTTTACAAAAAATAAAAGAATCAAACATACCGATAAACGATAAAATTGTAAGCCCAATGGAATATCCAGCAAAGAACGATTGGAACATTGTTCATAATTTTGCATCTTGGATTTTCAGTGCGGGAGGTTCTTTTTTGAACAAAGATTTATCAAAGAGCAATTTGCTAGACAGCAAAACTTTAGATGGCATTTATTTTTACTTAGACTTTGTGAAAAACGGCTATAACGATTATTCCAATTTAGATAAAACAACAGCCGGCGTGAACAGCGATTTTGACCAAGGCAAAACCGCTTTTATAGGAGAAACAACGCAAAGAGTCCTTTATCTTGAAAATCAAAACCTTTTGCAAGGCTCAAACTCACAAGCGGTAAATTATGGTTGCATAGTTCCGCCAACTGCAAAAAAAGACCAACCAGGAAAGTATTTTTTGGGTGGCTCAAATTTGGGAATTTTCAAAGCGACAAAAATAAAAAAAGAATCTTTGACCCTTTTAAGATATTTAACAACTCAAAGCGATGTTCAGCTTAAATTTTCTAAAATGTCTGGTTATTTGCCAGCACTAGCGGAAACATATAATCTGCCTTATTTTTCGGAAAATAAAAATCGCAAGATATTCCAAAAAATAGTAGAAAACGGGCTGAGCTACCCCGCTGTGCCTTTTTGGAGTTCAATAGAAAACGATGTTTTGGTGAAAAGATTTAACAACATTTTCAACATAATAGCTAGCTCAGAAGGAAAGCAATGGCCACAAAGCAAAATAGAAGATGAACTTAAAAAAGCAGACAACGATATAAACGTCATTATAGGCAAGGACTTTCAAAAAAGGCATAACAAGAAATTATGAAACGACAGAACAACAGAATAGCATTGTTTTTTGCTTTGCCAACAAGCATTCTGCTCTTGTTTTTTTTAATATTGCCTGTTTTGTGCAATACCGTTATAAGCACATTAGACATAGGAAATGCCCCAGATTTATGGTCGTTCCATTCTTTTGTATTTTTTGACAATTATTACGATGCCATTATGCAAGATGGTTTTATCAGTGCTGTTAAAAATTCCACAATATATACCATACTAACCACCTTATGCGTGAGCCTTGTAGGGTTGCTTGCGGCTATTTGTTTAAGAGAGCCTTTTAAGGGAAGAGGAATTGTTATACTTTTAATTATGGTTGCGTGGTCTATACCAACTTATGTGGTTGGAATTTTTTTTGGTTATGTTTTTCAGCAAGACAACAGCCTCATAAATTTTATACTGTTCGATATGCTGGACATTGATGCGATTTCGTCTTGGATGGGAGTGGGATGGAGCTATAACCAAGATGGGCAATTAATACCACCGAGATGGCTTGACCATAAATACTCCGTGCTAACCGTGGCTATTCCCGCTATATGGCACTACTGGCCGTATTCAATGCTTTTGTTTTTGGCAGGTTTAAATTCCATCCACAGTGATATAGACAGAGCCGCAACTATGGACGGAGCAGATAAAATTGATAAATTCTTTTACATAACAGTTCCCATACTTCGCCCTGTTTTGGTAGCTGTGTTAATTCAAAATTTTGTGATAAACATTTACAATTTCAATATTGTTGTTATGATGTTTGGCACCGGAACCATAACTCCAAGCAAAAACGCAGATATGATTATTCCATATATATTCCGCACAGCGTTCCAGTATTGGAATTTGGGAATTGGAGCTGCGCTATCTACAATGCTAATGCTAATGGTTGGAATTTCTGTTTTATATTATTACAAAAACTTAAACGGAAACTGATATGCTAAATTATTTCAAACGTATAAATTTCAGACGTGAAAAAATAGCTGTGGCATGGGTTTTGGCGTTAATAAGTTCACTCCCTGTATTATTCATAGTTTGGCTATCCATATTAAATTCAGAAGACATTCAGAAATCTGTTTTTTTCCCTCAAAAAAGAAACGACAAGGTAACATTTTTTGTACCAACAGAAAAAGATATAATTGTTGCCACAAATTTGGGATATATACGCAACTTTGAAGGCAAAGAAATTTTAAATATAAATTCCGTTTCAACTGTTTATGCGCAAAATAAAGCAAGCCTTTGGGCGTTTAGCGCAAATAGAGGTTTAATAGAAATAGATATGAAAGACAAACAAGAAAAAAAATCTTACGATTGGAATTTCTTTAGAAATAGCTATGAAAATTTTGACCAATCTAGATTTTTGGTTTCTGGCGATGTTTTGCCAAAGCATTTTGTAGAGCTAGCAAATTACTTGAATACAGCTCCAGCACTTCCAAGTGAAAACGAAAATATAACTGTGTCATCTTTGGTTGGATTTAAATTTTTTGAATCTGAAGAAATAATAAACCAACTCAATTGGATTTTAGCAAACGATAAAATTCTAAATTCAATTTTGGATTACTGGACAAAACGGGAAGACTGGCTTAATCCGCAAATATACAACTTGAAGAAAAATAAAAATATCTCTGAAAAAGAAAAACATTTGCTGTTTCGTTTTTGCTTATCGGAACTCTTTCCAAACGAAATATCGCGTGTAAAATTTTTTCCTTGGCAAGATTTATGGATTAGCCAAATAGTAAGCTCTGGGCTTGCAATTTTGGCAACCGAAAACAAAGTTGCAATAGGCGTTCGTGGCGATTTTTTCCCGGGAGTTGCCATTTTTGATACAGAAACAAAACAGGTAACCTGGATTACAGAAGCAACAGGGCTTCCGAATGCCTCTGTTCAAAACATAGTTAAAATATCAAAACCCAGTACTATTCAAAACGATACTATTTTAGTTGTGCACGATATTGGATTTAGCATTATTCAGCTTGAATCTAGAAAAATAATCCGCAATGTTATGTTTGGCGAACATGAATTGCCAGATTTGGCTGGGCAAAATTTATATATCAAAGTTTATGAAGAACCACCACCAAAAGAAAAAGTATTGCCAAACGAAATAATACTCCAAGATGAGATAATTGTATTGCCAAGCAAAAAAGGGTTGCCAGCCAAAAAGCCACCGCCTTCGCAGGCCAAAAAAACACCGCTAGGCAAAAAAGCATTGCCAGAGCCAAAAGTATCAATACCAGAGGAGAAAGTACCTCTGCCAAGCGAAAAAACATTGCTAAACAGGAAAATTTCCATAAACTATGGAACAAGAAACCTAATATTTAACTACGATAATTTCAAAATCGAGCAAAAGCAAGAACAAGAGCAAGAACAAACGCTTGACTATTCATCAATAAGTTCTTATTACGAAAACAAAAATGGATATAAATGGGTAGGCTATGGCGATGGAAAACTTGAGGTTTTGAACGAATCAAATCTCAACATTCAAACTAGCTCCATTCCAAAAGGCAAACGTACGTTTCAGTGGAATAATTATCAAGATATAATAAAAATTATGCCTATAGGCCCATTCTTCAAAAATTCCATATTGCTGAGTTTATCCATAAGCCTGCTTTGCACCTTTTTAGCAATACTGCCTAGCTATGCCATATCTCGCCTTAGATTTTTTGGCAAAGCAGCCTTTGCAAGAATTATGCTGTCTTCGCAAGTGCTTTCTAGCTTGCCTTTTTTAATTCCCATTTTTGTTATATTTAATATTTTGCAAATGAAATCTTTTCAGCTATTCAATAATTTCACAATTATAATACTCGTAAACATTGCGTTTTTCTTGCCATTGGCAGTGCAATTTTTGTTCAATATGTTTAAAGCAATTCCACCAAATTTGGAAGAATCGGCTATGATAGACGGCTGCACGCCTTGGACAACATTTTGGAAAATAATTATTCCAATAATTTTGCCCTCTCTTGCAATATGCTTGGTTTATATATTCCTATTTGCTTGGGACGAGATTTTATTTATATGGATTCTCTCTACCGATTCAACTACGGCTACCCTGCCCGTTGGAATAAGGCTCACTGTTGGTCAGCTTGCAAACCGACCAGAACTCTTAATGGCTTTCTCCATTATAGCTTCTTTGCCGCCAATATTGCTATTTGCCCTTATTCAACCGCTTTTGATAAAAGAAAAGATAATGCCATTCAACTTGAATAAACTATTCAAAATGCTCATCCAGCCACAAAAACTTGTTTCTAAATTCTCTCAATGGAAAATATCTTTAAAACATATTCCCAAGTTTTCCTCTCAGAAGGATTTGAGAGCGAAGCTCCCCTCTTTTATGCGAAACGAAGGCAAAAACACTTAAAAAACTTAGATTCGCTATGTGTTTACGCCTCTGTTGAAAAAGAGAGTGAAGATAGAATTTGCCAAAATCCAGAATTTTTGTATTTAACGGGTATAAACCAAAGCGGAGCAATTTTGGTTTTAGACCCTTTTGCAAACAAACAAAAACAGGAAATTTTATTTTTGAAAGAAAAAGATGCAAAAAAAGAATTTTGGAATGGGACAAGGTTAGGACTGCCGAGTACACATATAAAAAAAATAACAGGTATTGAAACAATTTTGCCTCTAGAAGAATTTAATCCTTGGTTTAAAAAACGAATTGCAAGCCTAAAAGAAAAACACATTTATTCAAACAAAACTATAATAAATAAATTGCGCCGCCACAAATTAGAAGTGAAGGATATTTCTAGAATTCACCTTGCACAAAGGGTTATTTTGGAACCAGAGAGAATTGCCCTTGCTAAAAAGGCTCAAGTGATTGCAAAAGAGGCTTTTTTAAAAATTTTATCCCAAATTTCAAGCTGCAAAAATGAACGCGAATTGGCTGCCAAGCTTGACTGTGCGATGCTTTCTCAAACAAATAACGGTCTGGCATTCCCGAGCATTGTGGCTGCGGGGAAAAATGCCTGCACCCTGCACTATGCAAAGAGGGACTCCGCTATTGAAAGCGATAATTTAATCCTTTTGGATTTCGGTTGCCGCTATAACGCAGTGTGCTGCGATATTTCGCGTACAATTCCCGCGAGCAAAAAATTCAACCCTTTGCAAAAGTTGCTTTACAATATTGTTTTGGATACTCAAAAATTTCACGAAAAAAACGTTAAAGCAGGCTTAATTTTAAGTGATTTGGGCAAAGACGCTTGGCATTTTTTAGAAGAACTTTTGGCAGAGCGTTTTACAAAACGAGGCGGCAAAATGAAGCGCTGCTATAAAGTGAAACCGCACGGCATTAGCCATTTGATAGGAGATATTGTGCACGAGGGTTCGCCAAACAGAAGCTATATGGAAAACCCTTTGGAACCAAATATGCTCATTTCAAACGAGCCCGGTCTTTATGGGCATTTTGAGATGAAAATAGACGGAATTCTATACAAAGAAGATATTGGCATTCGCTTAGAAGACGACCTGCTGATAACAGAAAAGGGATGCGAGAATTTATCTGCTAGCATCCCAAAAGAGATTGAGGATATTGAGGGTTAATCTTTACATCCAGCACCATCTGGATTTTTACCACATGGCGGAAGGTGATCGCTTGGGCATGTAGTTACTTCAGTAAAACCAGAGCCACCACATCCACCAGAAGGTTTTATATAACAACCTCCACTCGCACAATCCCACTTATTTCCATTTGTACAAACTCCATAATCACAATACTTTACTGTAGGGTTGCTGCAACTAGTAACTAATACACCGCTAGCACAATTATCGCCAGTGGGCATTTTATGGCAATTTCCCTCCCCATAGTAACAATAGTCTCCACTTCCGTTTTGTGCTGCACTAGAGCTACTGGCGGCTCTGCTACTGCTGCTTGCTACGCTACTACTACTTGATCTGCTGCTACTGCTAGGTGTGCTATTACTGCTTGGCGTGGGTGGTCTGCTGCTGCTGCTGGGGCCGGTTATTGTTATGGTGCCGTTGCATTTAACTTCCATATTATTGCATTCTTTTGTTCCGCCAGATCTACTTATCTTAACCAAAATGTTATCATAAGTTCCCACATACGGAGCATACCACGGAGGATCATTAGTCCAACTAAAAACATCTACTTTTTCATCTAAAGTAATAACTGCACCACTCTCTATCACTTTGCATTTTACTTCAGGTCTCTTTTCTTCAAGAATTTTAGTACCAGATGGGAATGTGGAATTAGCAGGAAGAATATTGCATTCAAGGGTATATTTTGAAGGTTCTGCTGAGTTGCTTGATTCCGCATTGCTTTGGCTTGAGACTCCAGGGCTTGTACTAGAGGGTTGTTCCCAGTTTGAACTGCTTGACTTATCACCTGAGCCGGAATCACTGCTTTCTTCACCACCAACGTTGCTTGAAAGAGGTGGTGGCGGTTGAGGAGGTTCTGGTTGTTTTTCCATAACATCTCCTATTTTATCCCTCATTTCGTTTTCCGAAACATCCACGTTTTGCCTAAAATCAGCAAGTATATCGGGAACGCCGTCACCGCAAGCAACGATAAAAACGACAGTTGCTAGTACCGATAAGGTATAAGACAATATGCGAAATGAACCAAGTTTTTTTGCCATACAAACCCCCTGCATTGGCTTTCCCAAACTTCAAACTATCCCCAATTTAAATATAGAAATATTTTCCCGGCACGGTTGTAATCGCCGCCATAGCCTCTTTGTGGGTAAAAGCCTTTGGGTAGCGCCGAAATAGCGTTTTTACCTGCTCCATAAGGTCTAAAGAAGTGGCAGAAGCAAGGCTATCTGTTGCAATGCAAATATCTACTCCGCTCTTTTTCCACATCTCAAATTCGGGGTCTTTATGCCCAAACCACTCGTGGCTCTCTGGGCAATGCACAAGGGCAATATGGTTTTTTGCCATAAATGCCAAATCCCCCTCTTTTAAAAAATTCCCGTGAATAATAAGCCCATTCCTAACAAACTCCTGCTCCCCCTTGAAAATATCCAAAAAATCACAAAATCTATCACTCTCATCAAATTCCGCCAAGTGAATGCTCCAAGGAATTCCAGCCTTAACACAGGATTTTACAGCCTCCCTAACAAGCTCCGGCGGAGTAGCATAAATTGAATGCGGAGTGCAGGGTTCCGGAAGAGGCTGTTTTATTATTTCGTGCATAGAATATAACTTTGTAAATCCTGAAAACTCTGGTTCAGACATTTGATTTCCCACATCGTAAATTATGCTGGTGCCTGCTTTTGATGAAAGTTCCAATCCTTTTAAGTAGCTCGCTTGGTAATCCTCTTTTGTCCAGTTTTCCACCTCTTTGCGAAGAACTGAGAGCCATTCAAAGAAGGGTTTGTTCTTTGGCATTTTGCCTGCCAAATTCGTCAGCTCCAAATGGCAATGGGCGTTCACAAAAACGGGCTTCACAGGGCTTCTCTTGTCTTTAAGAAAATCCATCTGCGAATAGAACCAAAATTCTCGCCGTTTGGATTCTTTTTTGCAGTCTTTGTGCCACGCCACAAAAGAAAAAGAAAAACAATGGTTTCGTAAATAACGCTAAATGCAAAATAAACAGAAGGGAAAAATTTTGTGTTCAAAATAATTTCGCCTTTTGTACTCCAGTTCCCATTCTCATCTTCCCAATTTGGAAAATAACAACCATTAGACATTCCAAGGGCTATTGAATCGTAAAAAGGGTCGCCCAAAGTTCCTTTAATCTCAAGATTTTCAAAACTAACAGAAAATATATTTATTGCCCTGCTGGTGAATCTTTGGCTGGCTTTCCAAATTCGGCCCTCAACCCCAGGCTCAAAAAGTGCTTGAAGCAAAAGTTTGCCACCGTCAGAATCTTTTTCACCCGTGTCATTAGAAGACAAAAAGCCTGCCTTGCTCAAATCGTTTTTAACATTTTCATATTCCTGAGCAGAATCGATATTCCATATATCCCATTTCCAAAAACGAAGCCTAAATTTACGCTCCGTTTTAGAAAAAGAAAAAGCTATGCGAAATTTCATTTTGCATATTCATCTGCTTTATCTTTCACGGTCTTGATCAATTCCTTAAAACTCTTTGTTTCCAAAATGCTTTTGAATTGGTCTTGATAGTTGCGGGTAGTGGAAAGATCGTCTATAACCAAATCCCAAACACGCCAAGACTCCCCTGCCTTTTCCATTTTGTAAACCATAAGCATATCTTTGCCCTTGCTCCAAGAATGTATGGAAACCTCAACTTCTGCACCGTCTTTTTTGTATTTGGGTGCCTCGTAAACAGTGGAATCTGGTGAGGTAAATGTTGTGTTTTTGAATTTATTAACACTTGAGTTCTCAACCATTCGTTGAAATTCCTTGGCAAATTCCGCCTTTAACGCCGCAGAAACTGTATCTAAAGTTTTTTTGGGCAAACTGCGCTCTGCCATTTTAGCAAAATCAAAAAGCCCGCTGCTCAAAAATTTGATTCTCTCTATTTCTTTTGGTGTGTGGCTCTTTTTTTTAAGCTCTTTTTGCAATTCCACATCGTTTTGTTTTAGCAAAGCAACAGGGTCTTGCGCAGCAAAAAGCGAAACGCAAGCGAAAAGAGAAAGTAAAATTGATTTTTTCATAAAAACTCCTTATGTTTGAGGTAATGTAGAAAAAAATTCCCCCCTCCTTTGGTTATGGAGAGGAGTTCTGTTGTGTAGCGAGCAAGTTTGCTGAGTGGAGCTTCTGCATAAAAACGGGCTTTTTTGCCGTCTCCATCGCTATTTATTATTTTTGCGCCACGAGAGAGCAAATCGCTTGTAACCGTGCCTGCAAAAAGGCTTGGGCATTGAACTGTTAAATTAACCCAAGGTTCGTAAATTTGCACGGAACTCGGCTCCACAAGCATTTTTGCCGCATCAAGGCAGGCTTTTTTTATCACGGCTTGCGAACTACCTTGTACCTCAAATTTATGCAAAATAAATTTAACATTCCAAAGAGAGCCTTTGCCCAAAACCCCAGATTGGCAAAATTCATCAAGAGCAGATATTATCACATCTCTCCATTTTTTTTCAGAGCCTTCAACGGCAAAGCCTGAGGAATTAGGTTCAGCAGAAAGAGAAATTTTTACGCTTGTATCTCCAATTTGGCAAAAATTCTGGGTAGCCTCTAATTTTTTGGAAAGCATTTCCCTAAACTCAACGCTTGGCTCCCCTGCTCTAACCTCAGAGCGAAATTCCCTTTTTAATCTAGACAAAATAAAATCAAACTGAACCGCACCCATAGCGTGCAAGGTCCAAGAACCATCGCTGTTATCCGAAACTTTCACCGAATTATCTGTACGCTCTATGCTCTTTAAAGCTGCATTTGTCGCTTCCCAGTCTTTAGCCTTTAAACATTCAATTCTCATTTGCAAAAGAGGTGTATAGTCCCCTGTTTTTTTATGCTCCATTCCCTTTATCGCATAAATATCTCCGCAAAAAATTTCCTGAACTTCGCTCAAATTTTGGGCGTGAATGCGGTAAAACTTTAGTCCGCTTGGGAATTTGCTACGCGGCAATTTTTTAAAACTCTTGAAAATGGCAACTTCGCCTATACCACTAAAAAAGCGATAGCGTATAACTTGCCCTAATTCCTTGCTCATTATAGTTTGCGGTTTTATGAAAAAAGAAATCCCATTCAAAAGCGAGCGAATTCCTATATTTTTTTTTGCAGACCCTGCATAACACAAAATATGTTTTTTTTCGCAGAACAATTTTTGTAAACCGGCAAGCAAGTCGGATGTTTCCACCTGTTTCTTAGCAAGCATTTTTTCTAAAATTTTATCGTCTGCAAGTGATGCCGCTTCGCAGGCTTCTCTCCGGTAATTTTCCATTTCCTCTTTTTCTTCTGTAAAATCAAAGATATCCTCTTTGCCCTCTGCATTGTGTTTCAAAAAACATCCGCTCAAAACATCCCAAACGCCTTCGTTTTTCACAGGCCAATTCATAAGCAAAGGTTTAACGCCAAACTGCTCCTCTATTTCCAAAAAACTCTCTTCCAAACGCGACTCTGGCAAATCTGTTTTGTTGAAAAATATAATGCAGGGTTTGTTCAGCAATTTCAATTTTTCCCAAGCCGCAAAAGTCTGAGGCTGAATTCCATCAAGTGCAGAGACCACCAAAACCGCTCCGTCTGCGGCTTGCAAAGCGGTATCTGCTTCCATTCCAAAATCTATATGCCCGGGTGCATCTATCAAATTCCACCAAATATCCCTCCACTCAAAATACGAAATGCCCGCTTCTATGGTTATCCCTTTTGCTTTTTCCTCGGGCAAATAATCCATTGTGGCAAGCCCGTCTTCCACATTTCCGGGTCGCAAAATTTTTCCCGCAGTCCACAAAATCCGCTCCGAAAGCGTTGTTTTGCCTGCGTCTATGTGAGCGAGAATGGCTATGTTGCGAATGTCTTGCATTTGAGGTGGTAAATTTAGACTATTTTACCGCTATATAGTTGTTCTATGGGAAAAACCAAGTCCCAGTTTTTACCCCAAACAATATTTCCGCTATCTATATGAAATTTTTTAAATCTATCTTCTTTCAAATAACTACGAATTAGTGGGTGTATAGATTTCTTGAGGAAAGAACCAAATCTAACCGCCTTTTTGCTATTGTCGCTAAAAACTAATTCAACAATATAATTATTCTTATATTTAGCCGACACAATCTTTATTGGAATTTGCTTTTTATTACTGTATTCTATAGTTATTTTCATAAACGAACCTCTATTTTTTCAAAAGAAACTTTTTTATGATAAATAAAATAATCCACCCATTTAGCTACTATTTTATCTGCATAAATACTCAAAAACTTCTTAAAATCTTTTAATTTTACACCTTTAAGTGGTAGCTTGCCAATGACTTCTTTTATTTTAATTTCCGTTATTTTACCATTTTTTATATAAAATTCGGCTTTGCTTTCAAATTCTCCATTCCTAGCATGAACATGAATAGGCTCATGCTCATTAGAGAAAAAATAAAATATAATTCCCAAATACTCAAATATGCTAGGCATTATATATAAGATAGAAAATTTCTACTTTACCCCCTGTGCCAGTTCTTTCTGTTTCTCACTTAAAAGCAGGCTATGGGAAAAAAATAGTTCTGCAAAACATTTCCTTTTCGCAAGAACAAGGAGAAATCAGAGCTATTTTGGGAACATCTGGTTGCGGAAAATCCACGCTTTTGAATAATATTCTTGGGCTTGAAAAAGCAATGGCTGGCGAAATAGAAATTTTAGGCACAAGATTAAAAGCTGGTAAAGAGCAAGTTCCACTTTCTGTACAAAAACGCATGGGGGTTTTATTTCAAAACGGTGCGTTACTGAGTTCACTAACGGTTTTTCAAAACGTTGCCCTGCCAATTCGCTTGCACCGCCCAAAAACTCCAGAATCAGAAGTTAGGGATATGGTGGCAAGCCGCTTGGAAAAAGTGAATATGCTCCACGCCATAGATAAATTGCCTAGCGAACTCAGCGGCGGAATGAAAAAGCGAGCGGCGTTAGCGCGAGCAATAGCCCTAGACCCCGAACTCCTTTTTTGCGATGAGCCGAGCGCAGGACTTGACCCCGTCACAAGCCGTGCCTTAGACGACCTTTTGCTGTTTTTGAGAGATAACTTAAAACTCTCGGTTTTGATAGTTACTCACGAATTGGATTCCATTAAAACAATAGCAAATAAAATTCTATTTTTGAAAACCGGAAATGTTCTTTTGGATTCCGACTTGAAAACCGGACTGGAAAGCGATATAGAAGAAGTGAGGGAGTTCTTCACTAGAGGAGAAAGCAATAGTGGACATAAAAAAGATTGAAGATGGATTTAGACTTATTTTAGAGGGTTTGGGAGAAAACCCAAATAGAGAAGGTTTGCTTAAAACGCCTGAGCGTGTGGCAAAAATGTATTCGGAACTTTTAAGCGGGTTGGATTCCAAAGAAAATGAGAAAGATATTTTAGCAACTCAGTTTGTTGAAAAATACGATGAGATGATTTTGTTAAAAGATATTCCGGTGACAAGTATATGCGAGCATCATTTTTTGCCATTCACAGGTGTTGCGCACGTAGCTTATGTACCAGGCAATAGAATTGCAGGGCTTTCAAAGCTGGCACGGGCAGTTGATTTTTATGCCCACCGCCCCCAAGTGCAAGAAAGGCTAACCACGCAAATAGCCGAGCTTATTCACCGCTCCCTTGAGCCGCAGGGTGTTGGCGTTGTTATGGAATGTGTTCATACTTGCATGACAATTAGAGGCATAAAAAAAACAGGTTCAGTAATGTTCACAAGCAAACTCATTGGCACATTCAAAAGCAATGCTACAACCAGAGCAGAGTTTATGTCGCTGATAGGAAAGAGGTAATATGCGCACAATAGAGAAAATAACAAGTAAGGGTTTGCCACTTAGAGGCAACGACATAGACACAGACCGCATTATACCCGCAAGGTTTTTAAAATGCGTGACCTTTGATGGCCTTGGCGAACACGCCTTTGAAGACGATATTGAAGGTGTTAGCAAACAAGGCGGCACTCACCCTTTTAGAGATTCCAAATACAAGGGTGCTGGTATTCTAGTTTCCAACCGGAATTTTGGATGCGGTTCCAGCAGAGAGCATGCACCACAGGCTCTTATGCGATTTGGAATAAAAGCCATTATAGCCGAAAGCTACAGCGAAATTTTCTTTGGAAATTGCGTTTCTATTGGCATTCCATGTTTTGTTGCAAACCACGAAACAGCCGAAGAAATTTTAGAGTGCATAGAGAAAAATCCTGCCGCTGAATTTTCTGTTAGCGTTGAAGAACTTAAAGCTAAATTTGGTGAAAAATCTTATGAGCTAAAATTGGCAGACGGCCCGCGCGGGCAGTTTTTAGACGGCTCCTGGCACGCCAGAAGCGTTTTGCTTTTGAACAAAGATAAAATCGAAGCCTTGGCGAATTCGTTATGAAATTTTTAATAATAATTCCCACTTACAACGAAATGGAAAATATCCCAGAGATTATTCCACGTATTTTGAAGCAAAACGAGAATTTGGAAATTTTAATTGTTGACGATGGCTCTCCAGACGGCACAGGAGATTTTGTTGAAAATTTATCCAAAGAAAACAGCAGGGTTCATCTTTTGCGGCGTGAAAAAAAGATGGGTCTTGGAACAGCCTACGTAGCAGGCTTTAAGTGGGCATTGGAAAAAAGTTACGATAGAATTTTCGAAATGGATGCAGACGGTTCCCACAGCCCGCAGGCATTGAATATTTTTTTGAAAGAGGCAGAAAACGCAGATTTGGTTTTGGGAAGCCGCTATTTGAACGGGAAAATTTCAGTTGTGAACTGGGACTGGAAGAGATTGGTTTTAAGCTACTGCGCAAATCTCTACACTAGATTTGCAACGGGAATGCCTTTTTCCGATGCCACAGGCGGCTTTAAATGCTTTAGCCGCGAGGCCCTGCAAAAACTAGACCTTGGCAAACTAAAGAGCGATGGCTATTGCTTTCAAATAGAAACCACCCATACTCTTTGGAAAAAAGGACTCAAAATAAAGGAAATTCCTATAATTTTCACAGACCGCACAAAAGGTTCTTCAAAAATGAGCGGTGGCATAATATCTGAGGCCTTCTTTTTGGTGCTAAAACTGAGATTCAGGTCTTGATTTTTTTCTATATTGGGGTGGAAATCGAAACACAACCATAGCGAGGTTCTTATGAAAAAAATACTCTCAGGCATTTTATTTCTTGCTGTTTTTGCAAATAGTGCCACCATAAATCAAAGTTCCGTTATAGGAAACTGGACATTTGAAAAATCACGCAGAACTAGTTCGTCCGTAGTATCTCTAGAAGCAGATACCCTGAAACTCACGAGCGATTGGAAATTAAAGGAAGTGAGCATATACGAAATAGACTATCCAGACTATGGACCGCAAAAAATAAATTTGAAATACAGGCTAAAAATAACCGTAGATGAGGGAGAATATCGCCTATCAGGTTCGGAACTCCAAAAATACCCAAAAAATCCCACAATAGAAATAGAAGAAGGTTCCATGAGTGATGCAGAGGCAGCCCAGAACTCCAGAAAGGAAATTGAAAAAATCATAAAAGAGGAGTATAAAAACTTTATGCCTATTTTGCATATATCAGATACTAAAATGGAACTTCAAGCCACAAATACTAACTTAAAATTCACAAAACCAAAAAACCTTCCTGTTTCAAAATTAACAAGAGACACAGTGCCATTTTTTGCCCCAGAAGGCTGGCGTTTTCCAGAATCCGCAAAGGAACTCGCCTCTTTTCCAATAAGACTAAAAAACGACCCTAAAAATCTATTCACAGTGGTAAAAGGCGATTTTAACGGAGACGGCCATATTGATGCCGCAGCATATTTGCTGAATGAATCGACAGAGCAAGTTGCATTATTTGTGAATATGTCTCTCAAAGACGGCACTTACGATTTAAGCCCTTATGGCAGTGCAGAGAGGGGCACCGTAATAGCAAACGGCGTTATGCTCACCGACCCCGGCGAATATGTGAACACAGCCACCAAGGCCAAGATCACAATAGAAAACCCCGCTTTTATCATAATAGTTTTTAATACTGCGGCAAATCTTGTTTACTGGAACCCCAAGTTCAAAGAATGGGTTACTATTCCGCTGGGGAAAAGGTTTTAAAAATTGAAAAAATAATAAATGGAGGAGCGGGCTTTGCCCGTTTGCCTAATGGTTCTGTATGTTTTGTTGATGGTGCCTTGCCAAACGAATCGGTAGAGATAAAAATAACAGAACAAAAAAGAGATTTTTCAAAAGCAGTCGCAACAAAAATTTTAGAACCAAATAAAATGCGGCGCACTCCCCCGTGCAAATACTATGGCAAATGCGGAGGCTGCAATGCCCAGCACGTGGAATTTGAAGGACAAATAGAATTATTAAAACAAATCGTCTCAGATTTATTTACACGAACCGCAAAAATAAATTTGCCGCAAAATTTTGAAATCCATTACGGCGCGCAGTGGGCTTATCGCTATAGGGCGCAGGTGTTTGCAACAAATAATAAAAACATCCCTTGGGGTTTTAGCGAGCGAGCTGCAAATAATGCGGTGCCTATAGAAAAGTGTCTTGTTTTATCGCAAAATTTAAACGAAAAACTAAAAGAAAATGCAAATTTGAAAAAGCGTTATTTATTTGATAACAAAAGCGAAGAATTTTTGGGCAAGCACATTCACGCAGACGAAAGCGTATTTTTTCAGAGCAATTTGGAACTATTGCCCAAATTGATAGGTGAAATTCAAAAAGCAGCGGGCAAGGGCGAACTTCTTTTAGATATTTTCAGTGGAGTTGGGCTATTTTCCGCATTTTTGCAAGAGCAATTCAACCGTGTTATTGCCGTTGAGCAGAATCCCCTGTGCCAAAAATTCGCAGAAAAAAATCTTGGCAGAAACTGCGAATTTTACGCGATGAACGCAGAGGAATGGTTCAATGAAAACACCCCCCTTTTGAGCAAAGCCTGTATTTTAATAGATCCACCCCGCGAAGGAATGACCGATGAACTTTGCCAGTGCCTTTGCAAAAACAAAACCAGCAAACTGATATACGTATCCTGCAACCCCGCCACCCTCGCCCGCGACACCCGCAAACTGCTAAACGCTGGCTATACCTTAGAAAGCGTTCAAGGCTTTGCTTTTTACCCCCAAACCTTTCATTTGGAGATGCTTATGATATTTGTTAGTCACTAGTCTCAAAATTTTTATATATTTAAAGTAGGGAGTTTATTTATATGAAAAAACTTGCTGTTTTGGCTACGGTTGCCTTTTCAATGCTCTTCCTCGCTTGCGAAGAAGACGTTATTCCCATTCCTTTGCCTCCCCCAGCACAGGCCGTTGGCAATGACTCCGCAGCACCACCAGCTGAGGAAAATGCGCAACAACAGGTTGCCGCAGAAAAACCTAGTGAACCAGCCAAACCCGCAAAAGCAGCTCCTCCGGTCAAAGAAGCTCCTGTAAAAGTTGCCAAAGAGCCCCCTCCCCCAAAAGACCCGCCAAGAGTTGCCTATTATAGCGGCGATGCAGAGCAACTCAGCAGAGGCAGATATGTTATTCAAGTATCAATTGTTCCAACTGAGGCATCTGCAAGAAGAATTATTAAAAAACTCTCAGACGATGGAATTAAGGCATATAACGCAAAAGTTGATAATCCAGACCCAGAAAAAGGCATGATTGGCACATATAATAGGGTTAGAATAGGTTTTTTTGATGCAAAACCTGCCGCAGAAGCATTTGCCAAATCCAGACTAGAACCACTTGGCTACCGTTGGTGGGTGGACAGAAGCAGAAACGACAATATTGGCAAACTGACAGATTCGGGATCAGAGCCTTTTGTTGTTGAGAAACGTCCCGAAAAAACACCTAAACAAATGACCGAACAAGAGAGAAAAGATGCCGAAAGAGCAGCTGCCATAGCTGCAGCTAAAGAAGAATACAAAGCCATTGCAAAAGCCGCAAATGCCTCTGTATCCTCTGCTCCTGTATTGACTCCGCCAAAAATCCCAGCTAAAGCAGATCCTCCACCACCTGTTATTAAAACTCCCTCCGAAAATGCTAAAAACAAGCTTAAAAAATTCAAGAAGCAGTAGTTTTTACCTTGTGAAATGCTCCTGCAGGTTTTTCCCAGAAAATGGCGGATTTTGTTTTTTAGCTAGGCTCTCTAGAGTATCGAATTTAAGGGGGCTATTCAATATGTGTTCTTTTAGGTGATGAGTCGCCATTCGCCTTTCGTATCTAAAGGGATTATTGTACCACGCGGTTCTAATGCCCTCTCTTGTTATGTATTCCAAGCTTAATTTTCCCTTATGCACCCAAAAGGTGTCTGCTTCAGCGGCGTGAGACCATTTAATATAAAGAGAGTCGCCTGGTGCATTTCCATAGCGAATTCCGGCTTTGTAAAAACCAGGCAGAACTTCTCCATTTATTGAAATATCACCTCTAGGCAATTCCTGAGCAAAAACTGCTAATGGAAATTTAGAACCTAGAATTAATACCAATAAAATTGCAAATCTCATCAAACACTACTCCTCACTATCAGAATCTTCTCTAGACGATGTTTGAAACACTTCAATTTCTTTTCCGTGCTCGCGAATTTTCTTTTCAATCTCTTTGGAAATTTCGGCATTCTCTTTTAAATATTGAAGAGCATTCGGCCTGCCTTGCCCAATTCTCTCGCCATTGTAAGAGAACCAAGAACCGCTTTTTTGAATTAACTCCAAATCCACTGCAAGGTCTAGTATGGAAGCTTCTTTTGAAATTCCATGCCCATAGAGAATATCAAATTCGCACTGTGTAAATGGCGGTGCAACTTTGTTTTTCACAACCTTTACTCTGGTGCGGTTGCCCACGGAATTTTCGCCTTCTTTTATGGTGCTCACGCGGCGAATATCTATGCGTTGAGAGGCATAGAATTTTAGCGCATTGCCTCCGGTGGTGGTTTCTGGATTGCCAAACATAACACCTATTTTCATACGAAGCTGGTTTATAAAAATGAGAGCGGTGTTTGACTTATTCAACAAGCCCGTTAATTTGCGGAGAGCTTGGCTCATAAGGCGGGCTTGGAGACCCATGTGGCTATCGCCCATTTCACCGTTGATTTCTGCTTGGGGTACAAGGGCTGCAACGGAATCTACCACTATAAGGTCTATTGCGCCAGAACGAACAAGGGTTTCGCATATATCAAGGGCTTGTTCGCCTGTGTCTGGTTGTGAAACGAGCAGTGCCTCTATGTCCACACCGAGCTTGCGGGCATAGCTTGCATCAAAGGCATGCTCTGCATCTATAAATGCGGCTACCCCACCTGCTTTTTGAGCCTCTGCTATGCAGTGCAAGGTTAGAGTTGTTTTGCCCGAAGATTCCGGTCCAAAAATTTCAATTATCCTTCCCCTTGGAATTCCACCAACTCCAAGCGCTATATCAAGCTGAATGCAACCTGTTGATATAACGGGAATTTCCACTACAGGCTCCTTGCCAAGAGTCATAATGGCACCTTTGCCATGATTCTTTTCTATCTGCGCAACGGCGGCTTCTACGGCCTTTGCTTTTTCTGGTGAAAGCGAACTTTTGCTTTCTTTGCTTGCTGCTTTTTTAGACATACTGCCTTCCTTTGTTTGGGTTATCTACCCATATTATAGTAAAATAATAATAAAAAATACTGAACAAAAGGGCAGTAGTTGTGTTTTGCATACATTTGTTGACAAAATTCACCTCGTTTGTGGGGGGTTGCTGGAGTAAAAGTTTGTTTTTGAGCCTTTGGTTATGCCTTCATGCCATAAAAGCCAGGATTTTTTGGAAATTCCGCCCGCATAACCGCCAATTCCGTTTACCGCTGTTATTCTGTGGCAGGGTATTATAATTGGAATAGCATTTTGCCCGCAAATATTTGCGCAAGCCCTTGTTGCACTTGGTTTGCCAGACAAATATGCAAGTTCCGAGTAATGTATGCCAACAATGGGATAAGTGTTTGGCAGAGAATAAATTACTCCCCAAACTCTTTTCTGAAAATCCGTGCCATTTATGTCTAAAGGTATTTTTGAACGTAGCTGGCTAAACACTCCCCATTGCTTTGCAAAATAGCTGTTAAGCGCAGAAACGCAGAGTGCCATGCAATTCCTTGCATACTCGCTTTGAGGAAACTCCAAAGTATTATCTGCTTCTTGCTCTTGCGATAAATATCTTATTGCACGCAAGCCTTTTTCGGAAGTTTCTATACGCAACACCCCTATTGGAGAAATATAGTCCAAAATAACCTCTTGCTTTTAGCTCACCGCATCGGACAAACTGAACATCGGCATATACATAGCTACCAATATAAAACCTATAAACCCACCAAGGAATACTATAATCAACGGTTCTATCATAGAAGTCAAAGTATCAACTGCCGCGTCCACTTCTTCGTCATAAAAATCCGCAACCTTAATCAACATATTGCCAAGCCCACCGGTTTTTTCGCCCACGCCTGCCATTTGTATAACCATTGGCGGGAAAATCTTTATTTTAGGCAACATTCCGTACAAGTCGTTTAATAAGGATTGTTTTTTATCGTATTTAAAAGACAGAGGTTCGTTCATAGGCTCGGCTATTGGCTTTCCTCCAGATATTGAACTTTGTATATACAATATGGCTTTTTCCACAGCGGTATTGCCTGCGGTTTTGGCCGTTACGGTAAGTGCATCTGTAATTGCAACACCAGCATTCAAAAGCGTGCCTAGCGTGCGTGAAAAGCGTGCAATGGTTGACTTTGTGAGCAAATCTCCAAAGAGCGGTGATTTGAGCATCATACCATCAAACACCAAGCGAAATCTCGGAAGTTTCAACAGATATCTGACCCCAACAATAATTGCTACAACAGCAGTAACCCAAATTAAAACATTGTCTCTTATCAAATCAGAAGCTCCCATAACCACCCTTGTGGGCCAAGGCAGACCAATGCCTGCATCTTTGAATATGGATACAAACTGAGGAATAACAAAAGTGAGCATTATTATCACAACAAGAATTGCCACTATCGCTACCATTGCAGGATATGTCATAGCCTTTTTAACTTTTCTCTTTAGCCTTTCGTTTGCCTCTTGGTATTCAGCAAGCCTAAGCAAAATGCCATCTAAAATACCGCCAGCTTCACCAGCCGCAACCATGTGAATATAAAGCCTATCAAACACTTTTGGATGAAGCGCAAGAGCATCTGCAAGAGATGAACCGCCATTTATAGACATTGTGATTTTGTGTATTGTGGCTTTCAATGTTGGATTTGTGGCTTGTTCTTCTAAAATTGCAAGTGATTGAATTATTGGTAGTCCTGCTTGGCTCATAGCAGAAAACTGGCGAGTGAAGCGAGCAATTTCTTTTGATTTTATTCCAGTGCCCATCGAAGGCAGTTTTATTTCGGTTGGTTTTTTTTTGAGGCTTTGGATAGTCAAATGCCTGCGGATTAACATTCCGCGTGCCTCTTCAAGGTCGCGTGCTTCTAATTGCCCGCTAAAATCAGCTCCTGTGGACGAAACAGCCTTGTATAAAAAAAACGGCATTTAAGCAGGGCCTCCTTTCCGAAGTTCTTTTTCCAGCAGCAATTTTTCCAAATTTTCTGGGTTAGAAGATTTGTTCAGAGCGAGTAGGCGGTCTATTTGTCTGGATAGAACCAAATCGGCAAGCCTCATATTCATAGTGTTCATTCCAAATTTTTGGCTTATCTCTATTATGGATTCTATTTGGTGAACTTTATCGTCTCTAATCAAAGCGCGAATTGAGGGCAAAACATTCATAACCTCATAAGCCATAACACGGCCGCCGCCTAGCTTGGGCAAAAGGGTTTGGCAAATAACACCTTGAAGCACAAATGAGAGCTGTGTTCTTATTGTTTGCTGCTCGCCTTTTGGGAATGCATCTATTATGCGGTTTATGGTTTGAACAGTTGAATTTGTGTGCAGGGTTGCAAATGCCAAGTGACCAGTTTCTGAAATAGTCAAGGCTGCGCGCATTGTTTCGGTGTCGCGCATTTCGCCTATAAGCACCACGTCTGGGTCTTGGCGGAGTGCCATTTTCAAAGCCTGTGCAAAACTGGAAGTATCATTGCCAACTTCGCGCTGATTTACCATGCAATTCTGGTGATTGTGCAAAAATTCTATAGGGTCTTCTATGGTGATAATATGCTCGTGCCGCTCTTTGTTTATTTTGTCTATCATAGCTGCGAGCGTTGTTGATTTGCCGCTACCTGTAGCTCCAGTCACAAGCACCAACCCAGACGGGCGTTTTGTGAAATCTGCCATAATTTTTGGTAGCCCTAGTTCTTCAAAGGTTTTAATGCGAATTGGAATTATGCGAAGCGCAAGCCCCACGCAGCCTCTTTGCAAATAAGCATTGGCACGAAATCTGGCTAAATTATTTATGCCAAAGGAAAAATCGCACTCCTTGCTCTGCTCAAAAGATTTGCGCTGCATCTCGTTCATAAGGCTATAAGACATTCGCATTGTTTCTTGCGGAGTTAGTTTTTCTTCACCAATGGGCTTCAATTCACCGTGCAAGCGAACTAATGGAGGAACTCCAACGGTAAAATGCAAATCCGAAGAACCCATATTAACCATTTGGGTGAGCAAATCTTGAACATTATATGGCATATTACAAAGTAATGTAGAAAAAAATAAGGGAATTATAGCGATATGTACCAACATTTTCCTTAAAATGTAATGATTTTAGGTTATTATATGCAAAACAACCCTGAATCTTTATACCAGTCGAGCGAGCTATACGGTTCATAAAGAACATCGTTTGCAAAAGGAATGTAAATACCTATTCCACAGCTCTTCTCAATGGGGAATTCATCCAAAAAATAAGGCGTGAAATCGTTGTAAATCACCGCTCTGGAAATTTGTTTTCTTAAAGCAATCAAATCGCTTTCATTTGAAATTATACGTTCCAAATAATCTTCAAAATCAAAAAGCAAAGCGGGTTCTCTTGTATCGTATCTTTGGATAAGCTCCCTGTTTGGGCAAACTTCGTTTTTTATGGCTCTTTTCACCAAATTTGCCAAAGGCTCTAATTGCTTGGCATCAATTACGGCTATGGAGGCAGATTGCAAATCGCCATCGTTATTCTTGTAATGTTCCATAAATACCAATGCTAATTCCCCATAATTCGGGCTAGGTGTAAGCAAAATGGGAATTGTTTTTTCGTAAGGGAATCCGGCTACAAGCGTTTCTGTTGGAGAAGCGATTATTATTTTCGCTTTGTTTCGCAACTGATAGAGAACCTCTATTCCGCTCATCAAGCAGGCATCAAAAATAATGAAGTCCAAATTTTCTGGCAGAGCTTCTGCCAAGTCCGTGATTTCCATTTCTTTGTTTTTGTCTTTCCCAAAGGAGCGTGTGTTTGTTTCTTTTATGTAGTCGTAAACGCCTTCGGGTAGCCAGCCAGTGCTGTGAGACCATAGGATTAGTCCATAATTTTCTGCGGGGAATAATGAGAAAGCATCGTTTATCACGGATTTTAGAACATTTTTGGATGCGGAATTTTGCGTGTTGTATTGCTTTATGGTGTCTATTTTCCCTTTTGCTATTTTTAGCAAATATGGGTTGTCGGTAGGTGAATCTATATATACAAGCAAATTGTACTCGTTTGGGATTTTTGCCGTGAGCATTGCCTCTATGTTTTTGCGAGCCTGCCTAATCAAATTGTTGTCGGCTGCCATGTAAACTAAGACTGTGCGTTTGGCGCTCTCCTGTTCTGTTCTGCTGTTGGAGCAGGAGAGGCATAGATATGCGGCGAGCAGTGAAAGGATTATCTTCTTCAACTCACTCCGCGGATTGAATGATTTTAATTGTAGGCTTGCAACTGCCAGGAAAACTTACGCTAAAAGTTCTCTCTTTCCCAGATTCATTCTTATTTATAGAAAAAATGAGTTTTTCATCAATTATATTGATATTAAACCAAATATCTTTTATTTCTAGATATTTAGAAACATAATCAGAGAAATCAAAGCCGTCTGTGTTAGGATCAAAAACATAAACTACATTCTCGTACGATACATTTATATGTGGATAATTTAGCCAATGGTTTTTGCCAGTGGTTACAATTACGCTATCCATACCGCCTTCGGAACTAAATAATAACTCATCCCTTGATAGCTCCATATCTGTTAGCTCAGGACATTGGGATATTGTAAATTCTCCACTATTTTCCGTGCATTCGCCAGTACCACCATTTCTATATACCTTTATATACTCGTATCTTTCTCGACCTGTATTGTTTTGTTTTACCGAGGCAAATACTATTCTATCCTTTTTCACCACGCTAAACCACGAGCATTCTATTGTTTCAGGCTTAACTTCGCATCCTTCTTCTCCTCGTACACCAGTAAAGCTCCATTGATAATCATGGGGAATTATGCTATCAGTTCCTTCTTGTGAGTTAAATTTGAACGTACCCACCATTATTGGCTCGCAATCCCCCTCTTTAGAATGTTCGCAAGAACATAAAACCAAGCAGAAAATCAGAAATAAATGTTTCACGATTTATACCTCCTACCTGCGTATAGATGGGATTATTTGTACTTCATATTGATAATTACCAACTTCGTACGATTTAGTTTCTGGAGCAAGATTATAACTTTTTGATCTCGAATTGAAAATGCCGCTCTTAAAATATCCATTATAGTTTCCATACCATCCCCAGTTATGGTGTATATAGTCGTCATCAAAAGAGATTGGTTTTCCTTCAATAGTAGTTGTTGTTTGCCGTGGTATATAACCATCTATTACCCATTGATGGCATTTTCCATAACTTGTAAAAAAAATACCATTATCTTTTTTAGAGCAACCCCTTGCGATTAAAGGCTCTTTTCTCTTTATTGAAGCAATGGCTGTCTTGGAATCATAGCTTACTAATATTGGTAGAGAGACGTGATTATTTGTCATTTTATACAACGAATATCCATACGCTAGTAAAAAGTTGGCTCCACTATGTTTACCCGCGCCACTTTCGTTACATCCGTAGTCCATATTAACACCACTGCCTATTCGCTCCATTAAATTTGCAACTTGGCTTTGTATTGAGGCAGATGCACTGCTAATATGAGTTTGTGCCATGTAAGGGTAATCAAGAGGATCTGTATTTCCTGTATATTCATTCATCTTTGCCCAATCAAAAGAATATTTGCCTATTTTAGTTGGATATTTCCAGTAAGAAATAATGTGAGCTACCGCAACAGCAACGCAACCCACTAAAACTCTGCCGCCGTTCTTAATTTCACCCTCATCATCAGTACAACCTTTGTCTTTCAAGCTATTATTGAAAGGTGCTCCTTGCCCCCACTCCACACGCACAAGCGGGTACACTATGTCAGTAGCTTCAACTCTAAGAGAACTTACTGATATTAAAGGGAGTGATGTGGCTTTTGTTCCTGTTTCAACATCTAACTTTTCCCAAATCCCACCAATTAAAGAATCCTTCTGCCGTTCCGCCTCAATAATGGAATTTAGCATATAATCTTCCAAGTGTTCCAAAAATATAACCATTCCGGGATTATCTATTGAATCCTTTAAAGAGCCACTGCCCGAAAATCCTATCAGAGGGTCGTCAATGCGCGTATCCGCAGAAATAATAGCAAAGCCGAGGCTATCGGCAAAGTTCACAACATAAATCAAAGTGTCTGGAACTTCAATGCCATTGGATTTTAAAGCTTTAGCAAATTCAGCATTGTCAGAAGTTAGAGCGGAAATAGAACTTATTTTCCTAGTTACGCCTGATTCCCCCACATTCATAAAATTGATTACCCAATCAGTCTGCTCCACAGCTTCTTTAACGCTAACACGGCTTTTTGGATTTCGCATTCTCACAAGAACTTTAAACTCATCTTCCGTTAGCTTGGAGAGATTTTTTTCGTCAAATATTGCTGTTTCTTTAGGTTGTTTATCATTCTCATCGGAACATGAAACAAGAAAAACAAAGGCAAGAAATGCACAGACAAGTTTGTGTATTCTCATAAAAATCCTCCTTTTTATGTAAATATACAAAAATTTTCTTACTCCACGGTCACGCTTTTTGCCAAATTCCTCGGTTGGTCAATATCGTTGCCACGTAGCACGGCTATGTGATATGCCAAAAGCTGCAAAGGCACGCTTGTTATCACAGGCATAAGAGCGCTGTTCACAGTAGGCACCCTTATTATATGCTCTACAAATTCATCTAAGGGTGCGGAATCACTAGTAGTTACAACGATTAGCTTTCCGCCACGAGCTTTAATTTCTCTGGCATTTGAAACAATTTTATCAAAAAGAGCATCTTTGGGTGCAACTATCACAACAGGCATATTTGCATCTATCAAAGCTATAGGTCCGTGCTTCATCTCTGCTGCTGGATAGCCTTCTGCGTGGATATAGCTTATCTCCTTTAACTTTAAAGCACCTTCCATAGCAACCGGATAATGATAATGCCTGCCAAGGTAGAGAAAGTTTGAGTGCTTGTAATACACCTCAGCGATTTTCAAAATTTCATCACTCAGTTTTAAAGTTTCTTCCACTGCCGAAGGCAGGGAGTTTATGGCTTGAGCTATTTCCATTCCCTGAACAGAAGAAAGCCTGCGCTGGCGACCGAGCAAAAGAGCAACCAAAGCTAAAACAGTTACCTGCGCATTGAATGCTTTTGTGCTTGCAACCCCAATCTCTGGACCAGCGTGCAAATATACCCCGCCATTAGATGCCCTTGCAATGGTTGAACCAACCACATTGCATATAGAAAGCACCGTTGCCCCTTTGTTCTGAGCTTCTTTTAGCGCAGCCAAAGTATCTGCTGTTTCGCCGCTTTGAGATATGGTGAAAACAAGAGTGTTTGAACCTATTATGGGATTTCTGTAGCGAAACTCCGAAGCATATTCAACTTCAACGGGAATGCCCGCCCATTCTTCAATAAGGTACTCCCCTACCATTGCCGCATAGTAGCTTGTTCCACAGGCTGTTATTATTATGCGGTCTATAGTCCTCAGTTCTCTAAGCGAATTATCCAGCCCCGCAAGTTTGGCATTGCCGTCTGCTAAAAGCAAGCGACCTCTTGTGCAGTTTTTAAGCGCTTCGGGCTGTTCAAAAATTTCTTTCAGCATAAAATGCGGATAATCGCCTTTTTGCGCCGTTTGCAAATCTGCATCAACTTCTTGAATTTCTCGATTAACGTATTTGTCTTTTATGTCTTTTATATTTTTTATTTCAAAATGATTTTTGCCAATGGTTATAACATCGTTGTCTTCTAAATAAACAATTTTTTTTGTGTGCCCCACTATTGCAGAAACATCGCTTGCCAAAAAACTTTCATTTTCGCCAACTCCAAGTATAAGAGGGCTGCCTCTGCGCGCTCCAACAAGAACATCGGGTTCGTCTTCGCATATCACAGCAAGCCCAAACGTGCCTTCAACGTGCTTCAATGCCTCCAAAACCGCCTTTCCCAAATTGCCTTTGTAAAACTTGGCTATCCAATGGGCAACAACTTCGGTATCTGTATCAGAGGCAAATTTAACACCTTCGGCTTGCAACTTCTTTTTGAGAATCGCGTAGTTTTCAATAATCCCATTATGCACAACGGCAATTTTTCCGTTTGCTGAGAGATGAGGGTGAGCATTTATCTCACTAGGTTCGCCGTGCGTTGCCCAACGGGTGTGGCAAATTCCTAAAAACCCCTCCATTTGCTCCGTTTCCATTTTTTTTTCAAGTTCTTTTATTTTGCCAACTGCCTTTGCAGTTTTTATTTTGCCATCAGAGAGCAAGCTAACACCGGAGCTATCGTAGCCTCTGTATTCAAGCCTTTTCAAACCGTCTAGTAAAATATGGAGGGCAGGTCTAAAACCTATGTAAGCAACTATTCCGCACATGTGGGTTAAGGTAGAAAATTGTCTGAACCCCGATTTGGCACCACAACCCGATACGATAAAAAACAAAATAATCCGATTCGTAGGGGCAGGGTTTGCCTGCCCTAAATGTGAAATGATTTTTATTAAACACCTACAACCACACACAATGTACGATATTCGCATTTATTGAACGTCTGAACCCCGATGCCCCGATTCACAGGATTTACACCCCTTTTGTCTGAACCAGAATTATCAGAATTTACAGGATTATCAGAATAAGAATAAAGCCCATCTATAAAAGCTTTACCAAGTCTTCGGGCATACTTATTCCCGATTGCTGATTTACACCCCTTTTGTCTGAACCAGAATTATCAGAATTTACAGGATTATCAGAATAAGAATAAAGCCCATCTATAAAATCATTACCAAATGTCTGTTATACCTATTTTCCCGATTTCGCATTTATATTTTGCAATTTGGTACCACAACCCAATGCGTAAAAAAATACGCCCCTACAACAATGGCAAAAAAATTTCTACATTCGCAACACAATTACCAATTACAAAATATCAAATACCAATTATCAGAGAGCTAAACGCAGCAGTAATAAGTGAACGCCCTGCTTGCCCAGCAGTAATAAGTAAACACCAATGAAAACCCCCCGCCCCCCCCTCCCTCTTGAAAAAAACTCCCAATTTTATTATATTTACTTATGTGCGTTTTTGCTTATTTTTCGCATATTGTATAAAAACTTTCAAATTGGCATCTTTACAAATCGTTTTTTAATTTATATTATTATACAACATTAACCATACACACAAAGGCGTGTGTTCTTCATAGGGGCAATTCACAAGGGTTGCTTCTGTGGAGAAGCACACGTCTTTTTTTTTTGAGGTAACTATGAATCAGAAAATCCAATTGGCTGTACAAAGGTACTCCAAGCTCACGTTGGCGGCAGGCTTTGCGCTTGCCTCGGTATTCGCTTTTTCTTGCTCCGAAGTGGGCAAGAATGATGACACAGGCTGCTCCATTAAACCGAATGCGGAAAGCGGCGAATACGATGTTTATTGCGATGGCAAAAATGTCGGCGAGCTGAACACAAGCAAAGGCGAAGCACCTTATTTGACTCAGGTGCCATCGGACAAGGATGGCAAAGACGGTAAAGACGGCAAGGATGGAAAAGACGGTAAGGATGGTAAAGACGGCAAAGACGGAAACTGCGTGGTTCAGCCCAAAGAAGGCGGCTATGATGTTATCTGCGGCGGCATTAATATGGGCGCATTGAATAACGGGAATGACGGCGAGAAGTGTTCCATTAAAACATCAACAAGCAATTCTGCGTATTTGCAGATAAGCTGCGGCATTGATTCTGAACTGCTGGCAAAAGCTATGTGCGGAACAGAGGCTTACGATCCTGAAATAATGGTATGCAAAGGCGGCGAGTTGAAAGATAAAGACATAGCAAATACATTCACAGATGCACGTGACGGCAAAAAATACAAATACGTACAAATCGGAGAGCAAGTTTGGATGGCAGAGAATTTGAATTATGCCGTCAAAGGCAGCAAGTGTGTCAGCAGTACCAAGACTTTAATTGATGCAAATACTGAATATTGCGATACTTACGGCAGGCTTTACAAATGGGAAGCGGCTATGGGCGCTCTTGCAAGCTCTGACAAAAATCCGAGCAATGTTCAAGGCGTTTGCCCCGCAGGTTGGCATTTGCCGAGCAATGCAGAATGGGCAAAGCTATTAGATTTTGTTGGCGGTGCTACTGCTGCCGTGACCAAGCTTAGGGTTACGGATTGGGCCACATCATACAAAGGCATAATTACCAATGGCACAGACGATTACGGCTTTTCTGCCCAGCGCGGCGGTTTTGGCTCTAACAAATGGGACGAAGCTAGTTTAGGTGAAGGCTACTGGTGGAGTGCCACTCAGGACAATGCCGATACCACCAAAGCCTACATTCGGATAATTTCTGCCGTTGATAGTGTGATTACTCTTGCCGTATCCAAAGACGTTTATTATAGCCCCACCGCTTCCCTTGAGTGGTCATTAGACTATATAGTTTCGGTGCGTTGCGTAAAGGGACAGGGAGTTGCTCCAACAATTTGCGACAATAGATACTACAATCCTGCAACGCATTTTTGCTCAGGTGGCAAAGAAATTTACGCCCTTCACAATGGCAAGGAATACGAGCCTTCTACTTGCGGCAAGGAGAAATACAATCCTGCAACGCATTTCTGCACCAAGTCTGAGAATACCCCGGCAGTTGTTGAAAAATGCGGCGGTAAAGGCTACGATACAAGAACAAAAGCCTGCGTGAATGGCACTGTGCAAGACATACCGACATTCACAGATGCACGCGATAACCAAGCATACAAATACGTGAAAATAGGCGAGCAGACTTGGATGGCAGAGAACTTGAATTACAAAGCAATAGGTTCCAAATGCCTTGGCAACAAAGAAGAAAACTGCGAGATATACGGCAGGCTTTACGACTACGGAGCGGCTATGCCGGGCTGCGGATATGGGAAGTTTTGTTCAGCGGGTGATGTAGGCTTGGAGCCTCAGGGCGTTTGCCCGGACGGCTGGTACTTGCCCACAGAGAGAGATTGGAATGCGTTGATAGACTTTGCCAGCTATGTCGATGTTCAGAGACTTGCGCCTTCGGAAAGATTCAAAGTGGCTTCAAGCAAATTGAGGGCTACAAGCGGCTGGGGGGATAGCATTGGCGGCAATGGCACGGACAACTATGGCTTCCGAGCCCTGACAAGCAACGGTTATCAGGCACAATTTTGGAATTCCACTCCTATTTTAGATTTTTCTGGTTCCAATCAAGCACAAAGAGTGGAAATATATGCTGCTAACATAGGTACAGATATATATTCCGATAAAAATTATACCTACAGTGTTCGCTGCCTCAAAAGCACTTTACCGAAATGCGGCAACAAAGGCTATAATCCCAAAACGCATTTCTGCATAAAGTCTGAGAGCAATCCTGAGATTGTTCCGCTTTGCGAAGGTAAAAGCTACGATACCGGAACGAAATTCTGCAAAGACGGCAAGGTACAAGACAAACCAATTGCTCTAAACAAACCAACATTCATAGATGAACGCGATAGCAAAGAATACAAATACGTGGAAATTGGCACCCAAACTTGGATGGCAGAGAACTTGAATTACAAATCAGGCGGCAGCAAGTGCTTCAACGACGACCCTGCCAACTGCGATACTTACGGCAGGCTGTACACTTGGTTAGAGGCTACGAGCGGCGTTTGCCCCGCTGGCTGGCATTTGCCAAGCAAAGCCGAATGGAATACGCTGGCAGATGTTGTCGGCGGTGCTTTTTCAGCTGGATCGGGAACCAAGCTGAAAGCCATTAGCAATTTATGGGAAACGAGTAAGAATCCTGATAATGCTGGCACGGACGATTACGGCTTTGCGGCTCTGCCTGGCGGTCTTTACGAATATGGTGGATTCAACTATGTTGGCAAATCTGCCTTGTGGTGGACTTCCACTCTCAACGGAGGGGAAAGTTCTATCTTCGTCGCCAATATGTCGTATAATGCTGATTATTTTTATACTAGTGCCAGGAGTAGTACCGAATTATTCTCAGTTCGCTGCATGCAAGATTAAGCAACCGCAACCGGTGTGTTATTGAGGTTGCAAGCCGCCACCCGATTAAAAGGGGGGCGGTTTTTTTGTATATTTATACTTATGCAATCTAGTTTAGTCCAAATACGAGTAGAACCAAGCCTTAAACAAAAGGCAGATGCTCTTTTTCGGAGCATAGGTTTAGACACAACGGCAGCAATTCGCTTATTTTTTATGCAATCTCTGCTAAGAGGAACCATACCTTTTGAAATAATGTCAAATAAAAATGAAGTTAAGCCAAGAAAAGGTTGGGCAGAAGCATTTTCAAAAACAAAAAAGAAAGAGCAAATGCTAGTACCAGAAACTATTGACAGCAATAATTTCAAATGGGAATGGTGAAAATGAAGCAATATAACATTTGCTTAGTAAATTTAGATCCTACAATTGGGCACGAAATAAAGAAAACTAGACCTTGTGTCATTATATCACCAAACGAAATGAACGATTTTTTATCAACTATAATAATCGCCCCAATGACAACAAAATCTCACAACTATCCTACGAGAATAAAAATCCACTTTCAAAATAAAGATGGTTGGATTGTTTTAGACCAAATTAGAACCATAGATAAAACTCGGTTAGTAAAAATTTTGGGAAAATTAGAGATTGACAAGATAAAGGAATTGAAAAACACAATAAATGAAATGTTGATCCAATAAAGCGTAATTGCCAATCGCAAAAATGCGAACAAACACGCGTGTGCATTGCAAATTTAAATGCGGGGCAGCCACAGGGAGCTGCCCCTACAAATCGGTATCATTGGGTTGTTTTACGCATTGGGTTGTTGTGCCGAATTGTATTATTCTGTTAATACTGTAAATTTTGCAAATGACCATCCTGCGGATGTTCGCCAGCGAATGAAGTAGCGTATGGGCGTCTGGTTCAGACAGTATGAATGTGGTTGTCGTGCGTTTGTGTGTGGTTGTAGGTGTTGTCTATAAATTATCTATATTAATTCAATACTTAAGTAGCAGGAGTTTTTATGGGATTACTCAAAGCGGCAATGGGTTCTGCTGGTGGTGTTTTAGCCGACCAGTGGTTGGAGTTTTTCATTTGCGAAAGCTTGGATGCCAATGTGCTGGCTACCAAGGGTCAAAAAAAGACTAGCAAAAGAAGCAGCAACACAAGCGGAGAAAATAATATTATCTCCAATGGCTCTGGAATCGTTGTGAACAAGGGGCAAGCTGCTATAATAGTGGATAATGGCCGCATTGCAGAATTTTGCGCAGAAGAAGGACAATATACCTACGATACGTCTTCGGAACCCAGCATTTTTCACGGAGGCTTGGGGCAAGGGCTTGTGGGTTCTATAAAAAATATGGCAGAACGTTTTAAATATGGTGGTAGCCCGGGCAAAGACCAACGCGTATATTATTTTAACACAAAAGAAATACTCGGAAATAAATACGGCACACCAAATCCCATTCCTTATCTCATAGTTGATCCTAATATCAATTTGCGCCTTACCATAAGTTTAAGAGCAAATGGCGAATATTCTTACCGCATGGTCAATCCTGCATTGTTCTATGCCAATGTATGCGGCAATGTGGATGAGCAATATACCAGAGATAAAATAGATAGCCAGCTCAAATCCGAAATAATCACAGTTTTAGGACCTTCGCTTGGAAAGCTCGGCACGGGTTTGGAATATCACGAGATTTCCTTCCACACCGATAAACTTGCAGATATTTTAAACGAGGCTCTCAGTGCAAAGTGGAGAGAAGGCAGAGGAATAGAAATAGTAAACTTTGGAATAACTTGCACCGCCTCGCCCGAAGACGATAACCGAATAAAACAACTGCAAACCGCAGCCGTTATGCGAGACCCGACTATGGCTGCCGCTTCTTTGGTTGGCGCTCAAAGCGATGCTATGCGTGCAGCAGCAGAAAATAAAGGTGGAGCTATGACAGGCTTCCTAGGTATGGGAATGGCGGCTCAGGCAGGCGGAATGAATCCGCAGGCTCTCTTTCAAATGGGGCAGCAACAGGCACCTCAGCAACCGCCTCAGCAGCAAGCAGCTCCCACGGCACCAGCTGCCACCGCCGCTACTTGGGTTTGCTCGTGCGGGGTACAGAACACGGGCAAATTCTGTGCAGAATGTGGAAAACCTTCCCCTAATTCACCTTGGACTTGTTCTTGCGGCAATGCTGGGAATACAGGAAAATTCTGCGCTGAGTGCGGTAAACCAAGGGCTTAGAAATGGATATAAAAGAATACAAATGTCCGAACTGCGGCGGAACTGTTAATTTTGACAGTTCTAGCCAAAAAATGAAATGCCCCTATTGCGACACAGAATTTGAAATTGCCGCTCTGGAAGAATACCAAAAGGAAATTGCAGCCGCAAAGGATAATTTTGGCTGGTCAAAAGAAGAAACCACTGAGGAATGGAAAGAAAGCGAACTTGAAGATTTGAGTTCCGGTTCCTGCCCTTCTTGCGGAGCGGAACTTTTGGGCGATGCCAACACTGTTGCAATGGTGTGCCCGTGCTGCGGCAATGCCCAAATTGTAAGCAAAAGGCTCTCTGGATTTTTAAAACCCGATTATGTTATTCCATTCAAACTTGAAAAAGAAAACGCGGTGAAAGCGTTAAAAAATTTTTGCAACGGAAAAAAACTCCTTCCAGATTTTTTTGTAAAGGAGAACCACATAAACAACATTCAAGGGGTTTATGTTCCTTTTTGGCTTTTTGATGCAGAAGCGAGCGGGCGTGTATGCTTCAAGGCAAGCAAGGCTAAAAGAGCAACCGATTATATAAAAACCGATTACTATTCCGTGATTAGAGAGGGTGATATGGTATTTGAAAAAATACCAGTCGATGGCTCCGAAAAAATGGACGATAAATACATGGATGCCATAGAACCATTTGATTATGCGCAAATGAAAGATTTTGACACAACTTATTTGGCTGGTTATGTTGCCGAAAAATATGATGTTGATGTGGAAAAGAGCAAGGAGAGAGCAGCGCGCAGAATAAAGGCTTCGGTGGAGAGAGAATTTGAAAACTCCATCGTTGGTTATGACTCGGTAAAAATAGAAAGTTCCTGCGTTAATGTTAGCGAGGGCAAATACAGCTATGCGCTTTTTCCGGTTTGGATATTGAACACCAAATATAAAAAGGCAAACTACCTTTTTGTTATGAATGGAGAATCTGGACGCCTTGTTGGGAAATTGCCCATTGAGCCAAAAAAAATATGGAAATACGGCTTTATATATTCAGGTATTTTAGGACCAATTTTCACCGCTGCTTCAATTGGCTTAGGCTATAACGACCCGAATTTTGCTTGGTTTATTGCCGCTGCCTTGATTTTGGCTTTAGTGATGGGTTTTGCTTATGTATTCAGCTGGAAATCTCAAATGGACACTGCCCTATTAAAAAATGAGGCAAATGCATATATCGTTAAAGACAGCATTGTTTTCAAGAAGAAGAACGATAACTTCCTTTATAGCAAGGTTAGCAAAGTTCCGGTAAAAAATAATGGAAGAATTCGTAGATAAATTGGAAGCTCTTCAAATTCTTGAGAGAGAAGAATTTAAGGAACTTTTGTTATGCAATGATGATTATCTTTTTGAACGTGCTAGATGCGTAGCGCAGAATGTTTATGGCAAAAACATTTTTATGCGTGGACTTATTGAATTTACCTCTTATTGCAAAAATAACTGCTATTATTGCGGACTTAGAGCAGAGAACAAAGAGGCAGAGAGATACAGGCTTTCGAAAGAGCAAATTTTGGACTGCTGCAAAACTGGCTATCCACTCGGCTTTCGAACATTTGTATTGCAAGGCGGAGAAGACCCCCACTACACAGACGAAATTCTAGTTGATATTGTCAGTGAAATAAAAGCTGCATTTCCAGACTGTGCGGTGACGCTTTCAATTGGAGAGCGTAGTTATGAGAGCTATGAGCGTTTGTTCAAAGCAGGCACAGACAGATATTTGCTACGCCACGAAACGGCAAACGATGAGCATTACAAAACCTTGCACCCAAATTCAATGTCGTGTACAAATAGAAAAAAATGCCTATACGATTTAAAAAAAATAGGTTATCAAGTTGGGTGTGGTATTATGGTTGGCTCGCCAAACCAAACGCTGGAGCATATTGTAGATGACTTGTTATTCATCAAAGAATTGCAACCGCAAATGGTGGGCATTGGTCCTTTTATCCCCCACTCCAACACTCCTTTCAATGGCAAAAATGCTGGTGATGTACACTTAACTCTGAATATTTTGGCAATTCTTCGCCTTATGCAACCAAATTTGCTTATCCCCGCTACAACAGCACTCGGAACGCTCGACTCTCATGGAAGAGAACAAGGGATTCTCGCTGGAGCGAATGTGATTATGCCAAACCTATCCCCTGTGGAAGTGCGCAAAAAATATATGCTCTACGACAATAAAATTTGTACTGGAGAAGAAGCAGCCGAATGTGTGAATTGCATGCGAAACCGCATTAAGCGAATTGGCTATGAGATTGCGGTTTCTAGGGGGGATTGGGTGGGATACAAATCTACACCTTAAACTGATTTAAAACACCTTTCAAATCATTTGCTATCATGGCAAGTACGTCTGCTTGCTGGTTAGTTTGCTCCGCTCCTTTGGCTCCGTTTTTGGCATCTTGGGTTATGCGATTCACACCTGTACTAACCACGCTCGCACCTTTGGCAGCTTCTTCGGCGCCCAGAGCTATGTCTTTGCTACCCTTTGCTACCCTGTTTATGGATTTGGATACACGCTCTACACTATTATTCGCTTTGCCAGCACCCAGAGCTATGTCTTTGTTGCCTTTTGCCACCTCGCCTATAGCAGAAGCAACACGTTTAGCTCCAGAGTTAGCTTGGGCAACATTATTCGCTATTTCTATACTTGCTTTTGTTTGTTCGCCAACATTGCTGGATATGGATTCTACGCTTTGGTTGATTGTTGTTATAATATCAGAAACATCGTCTATCACCGTCACAGCCTCGTGGGTACCTACCTGAATGCTCTCTATGCGGCTGGCTATGTCATCTGCGCTGGCGGCACTCTGATGGGCAAGCTCTTTGATTTCGTTCGCCACAACAGCAAAGCCTTTTCCAGCTGCACCTGCGCTCGCTGCCTCTATGGTTGCGTTAAGAGCTAATAAATTCGTTTTGTCGGCTATCTTTTTGATTACATCGGTCACTTTACCAATTTCTTTGGCGGCAATGCCTAACTTATTCATTGCGTTGGTTGCATTATGAGATTTGACCGTAGCTTCTTTGGCAACCTTGCCAACTTCACTAGCGTTGTTGGATATTTGGCTTATGCTTAGACTCATCTCTTCAACGGCAGAGGCTATAGTGTTCATATTAGCAGACATCTGTTCTGCTGTGCTTGCAACTTCATTGGCATTCACAGCGGCTTTTTCGGCAGTATTTGCCATAGCGTTTATGTTTGATGACAACTGCTCCACTTCGTTTGCTACCTCTCCGGCACTAATTGAGGCTTCTTCTGCTGTGTTTGCCATAGCTTTGATAGTCACTGCCATTTGCTCCGATGTGCTTGCAACAGAATTGCTCTCGGACACAGTTTGCTCGCTGCCTAGAGCCAAGGAATGGCTTGTTTCTGTTAAATGCTGCGATGTTTTCAAAAAATTGCTCGCATCATCGCCTATCTTTTTCATGAATCTTTGCAGCAGATTCAAAAAATCGTTGAATCTGCCTGACATTTCCCCAATTTCATCGTGAGAATTGATTTTAAGCCGTTCGGTTAAATCCCCGCTGCTCACTTGTTTTATTCCTTTTACGATAATTTTTATTTCCGTGTTTATTTTATTTCCGATTACAATAGAAACTATTATTGCCAGTGCAATTGAAATTGCGATTATAATTAAAATAGACTTCAAATCCATTTTGTCTAAGCTCTTTAAAGAACCTATGCTCATAAGATACCAGTTCGGAGTATTTGGAACGGCTATGACCGCAACATACATATTGTCTCTGAATTCAATGCCTTGTTTTTCCAACAAAGATTTATCCAGTTTAAAATCTTCCAGAATATTGTTTTTCATAACATTCGCTAGGTCTTGGTGAGTTATGTACAAGCCGTTTGCATCTATCAAAAAACTTTTTCCGTCTTCTGTTATTTTACGTTCGTTTATCATTTCCGTCAATTTATCCAAAAATACATCTATGCCAACCACGCCTTTGATTTTCCCAGTGGCATCGGCTACGGTTTTCACAACTGTTATGCAAATTTTGCCAGTATTTGAATCTTCATAAGGCTCAGTTATGGTGATTTTGCCAGGGTTTTGCATTGCAGATATGAACCAAGGTCTTTTTATTTGGTCCCAGTTTGGATTTGTTTTATAAGGGTCCCAATCAGTTGCGGTGGCAAACCAGCCACCTTCGAAACGACTAAGAGCAGTACCATAGTAGGCTTCGAAAATGGAAGGTTCCGCTTTGAGCATTTTGTTCAAAAGTTGCGAATTTTGTTCCATATCGTAATTGCTCGCAAAGGTAGCTATGTAATTTGCCATGTATATGGCGGGGGCAAGGGCATTTTGAATGTCTGCATTCAAATATTGCATTGTTCTTTTAGCAATATCCTCCAAATGCTCAAAATTTGCCTTTCTTGAACTTTCCAGAAAAATAACTAGAAAAGCAATGGAGATAACCAATGTAAGACCCATGCTCAACGCATGAATGCGAAATCGTATGGAATGAAAAAACTTTGGCATCTTTACCTTTGTTGTAGAATATATTATATTTTTTGACATTTTGCAAGAGGTACGGCACAGATAGCATATATTTCGGCACGAAATGCAAGCGCTTTGCCGTTATTAACCAACAATTCTATTCCTGCCCATCTCTTTAGCTTTGCAAACATTATCAGTTGCCAGTTTCAGCAGATTTTTCGAAGTTTCACCTGCACTTGGCAAAATGCAAGCCACTCCCACGCTCACGGTTGAATCGGTTTCGCAAACTTCTATCCTGATTTTTTCTGCAACCAAAAATGCTTCGTAATAATCCATATTCGGGATTAAAATTCCAAATTCAGCACCACCTATGCGAAACGCCAAACCACTTGAACGTTTTGCGATTTTTTTGCAAACCTCCGCGATTGAAACGAGCAATTTATCACCCTGCAAATGCCCGTAAATATCGTTGTAATCTTTAAACCTATCCATATCTACCAGCAAAATGCACAGGCTTTCCCTTTGCTCCGCAGCCCTTGCAAATTCTTTGTCAATGGTATTTAAAAAATATTTGCGGTTGTAGAGTTTGGTTAAATGGTCGGTTATGTTTAAAAACTCTATTTCCTCTTTTTGCTCCAACAATCTTTTATTGTAGTTCACCCTTAGAGCTTCATAAATGCTCACCATAGCCACCTGCCCCCAAAAAACGCAGGCAAAGCGAAAAAACACATCCCACGTGCGAACCCCAAAAGCAAATTCGGCATATAGCATATAAAAGAAATAGATAAAGCAAAAAACAAGCCCCAAACGAAAACCCATTAGCAGAATAACCATAGTAGGAATCAAGAATGTCCAAGACTCTCCATAAAGAACATTTGCATAAATAAATCCATAGAGAATCATCATATTCAAAATAATAGCTAGCCTTGCGAATTTAAAATATTTTATCCCATTTTTTCTGTGAATAACAGTAAAGACAATGGCAAAGATAAA
>JAITFN010000049.1 GCA_031281345.1 Candidatus Fibrimonadaceae bacterium | reverse complement strand
CAGAAAATTTTTTCCTAAATACAAGAAATTCAAAACTTATCTTGGCATAGCAGGTTTCTCCTTTAGCAAAAAAGTTATGGAAGAAGCAAGAAAATACGGCATAGGCATAGTGAGACAGGCGGGCGATGGCGTGGAAGTAGAGGCGAATAATTTGAGGGTTTATTAGACAAACTTCCGACATTCCTCGTAAGGTACATTTCCCCCAAAAATGTCCAAGGCACTGCCTATGGTTAAATCCACCCTTCCTTTTGATAGCTCATTGCAGGTTTCAAAGTCTTTTAGGTTGTTTGCTCCACCCGCGTAAGTTGCGGGAATAGGGGAGTGCGCACCCAAAAATTTGAGCAATTCCAAATCCATGCCCTGTTGCTTGCCCTCAACACCTGCAGCGTGTACCAAAAATTCAAAGCAATACTCAGAAATCATATATAAATTTTCTTTGTTTATGTAAAAATCGGTTAAGGTTTGCCAGCGATTTATGGCTACTACCCATTTATTTTGGGTTCCATAGCAACTCAAATCAACAACCAAATGCTCTTTGCCAATTTCGCTGGATAAGGCTTTTAAATTTTCAAGGGAAAATTTTCCATTTGGGAATATATAGCTGGTGACTATAACAGCGGCGGCTCCGACTTCCAAGTACTTTTCTGCGTTTTCGGTGTTTATTCCACCGCCTATTTGCATTCCGTTTGGGTAGGCTTTCAAGGCTCTTGTGGCGGCTTCTTCGTTGCCACTTCCAAGCATTATTATATGCCCGCCTTTTAAGCCGTCTTTTTTGTAGAGCTGGGCGTACCATTCTGCGGGTTTTTGGGAAATGAAATTTGTTTTAAGTTCCTTTTCGTTTTGCGAAAGCGAAGAACCAACTATTTGTTTTACTTTGCCATTGTGCAGGTCTATGCAGGGGCGAAATTTGCTCATTGTTTATCAATATCTATCTGTTAATTCTTTTGGGCAATCAACCTTTTTATATTTAACGGTTGGATTTTCAAAACTTGCTTTATCGGTTCCCAAGGTGTTTGCATACCAAAGGCAGCCAGCTTTCAATTCTGGGAGATTTGCGAAAATTTCTTCGCATTTTTGCTTTACGCAATTAACATTTGTCTGATTGTAGCTCCAGCCACATGCGCCTCTAAATCCACCATATTTTACACCCATATTTGGATTGCTCACACCGCTATTTTCAACTTGCCTTGTTAAAGCATCAAAATCGCCAACACCACCGCCTGGAATCATAAGGTCAAATTTAGCGCCTTCTTTTAAGTTTCCAGTATTGTTTTTCATAACAAACATAATTTCCCCATTAGGGAAATCTAATTGATAACAGTCTCCGCAATTACCCATGTTAATCGCGGCATAGCCGTAGCTGATATTGCCCACTTTCCAAGGGGCTTGGTCCATGCAGGCAAATGCAACTCCTCCATCGCATGCGCTTTTGTCGTTATCACTGTGACCAATTCTGGTGCCTGATATATTGCAGGCATTGGCTGGCTTGCCACCAGCATTTCTGCTCCACGAGCAACTGGGTTTACAAGCGTCCCAATACTGGGTTGTTTTTGCAGTTGATGACGAGGGTTCTTGATTTTCTTCTTTGGAGCAAGCGAAGAAGGCTGTGCCTATTGCAAAGGCAAGCAAAAACAAAATCCCAGATGCTTTTTTCATACTATCAATATCTTTCTGTTAATTCTCTTGGGCAAGTGACTTTCTTATATTTAACGATCGGATTGTTCCAGCTACTTTCATTTGAACCAGGTGCCCTTCCCAAATTTTCTACATACCAAAGGCAACCAGCTTTCAAATCTGGCATATTTTTGAAAACATCATTGCACATCTTCTCTACGCAATTAACATTGGCTGTACTATGAGTCCAGCCGCATTTGCCTCTAAATCCGCCATATTGAATACCCATATCTGGATTGCTTATACCGCCGACCTGTTGAACCTGCCTTACTAAACCTTGAGTAAAATCGCCAGCACCACCGCCCGGAATCATAAGGTCAAATTTAGCCCCTTCATGTATGTTTCCGTGATTGTTTGCCATAACAACCATAATTTGCCCATTGGAGAAGTCAAATTGATAGCAGTCACCGCAACTGCCAATAGCCGCCGCAACATAACCAAAACTTACATTGCCCACTTTCCAAGGAGCGTTGTTCATACACATAAATGCAGTTCCGCCATCGCATGAACTTTTGTCGCTATCGTTATGCCCGATTTTGCCACCATTTATATTGCAACTATTGGCTTGCAAGCCGCCTTTTCCGCTCCACGAGCAGCTCGGTTTGCAGGCATCCCAATAATGAGTTAGCTTTGATTCTTCGTTTCCAGGTGCTGTTGGCGTGTAGCTGGGTGTGCCGTTGTTGCCGCCTGTTGAAGAAGTGCCGCCACCGCCTGTTGTGCTTGAGGAACTAGCTCTAGAAGATGAAGAAGTTCCACCAATGCTGCCATTGCAAGAAACTTCTTTGTACCAATACGTATCACCACTTGCATTGCCGCCATTCCAAATCCAAGGTTGATTACAGTCATTGCCGCGTTCGGGATTGCAGGTGTAGCATTTGCCGTTTACTATAATGCAAGATGTTATACCACCAGACGGAACACCATTTTGTGGCTGCACACAAGGACTTTGGGTAGCAGCAGAGGAAGAAGAAGCGGCTCTAGAAGAACTGCTTGGCGTGATTGCTGCAGAAGATGAAGAAGCAGCAGGGCTGGAGTTTGCAGGGCTGCTGGAACTAGGATTACTCGCAACAGAACTGCTAGAATTTCCAGCTGGATTATTGGAACTGCTGGAAATAGTAGTATTGTTAGAGTTGCTGGAATGGCCTGAGCCACCAGAATTGCCTGGTTCAACGGTGTTCTCCTCATTGTTGGAACAAGAGAAGAAAACTCCGCTTATTGCAAAAGCGAGCAAAAACAAAATTCCAGATACTCTTTTCATACTACAATCTCCTAATACTTACCTGTTAATTCCGATGGGCAAGTGACCTTCTGATACTTGACAGTTGGGTTGTCAAAGCTCGCATTGTTAGTGCCTAAATTGTCTGCATACCAGTTGCAACCAGCTCTCAAATCCGGAAGGTTTTTGAAAGTTGCATCGCATTTTTGCTTTACGCAGCTTACAGAATTGTTGCAAGCAAGCCTAAACCCACCATAGCGGTTACCCATGTCTGGATTGCTTATGCCGCTATTTTGAACCTGCTTTGTTAAAGCATCAAAATCGCCAGCACCACCACCTGGTATCATAATGTCAAATGCAGCACCTTCGTTTAAGTTTCCAATATTGCTCTTCATAACAACCATAACATGCCCGTTGGGGAAATCCAACTGGTAGCAGTCGCCGCAATCACCCATATTAATCGCGGCATAACCAAAGCTCACATTGCCTACTTTCCAAGGAGCTTGGTCCATGCATGTATATGAGTTTCCATTGCTGCATGCACTTGCTTCATCGTTCTTGGCTTTGCCGCCACCTGTTATATTGCAACTGCTGGCTCTCAAGCCGCCTTTGCCGCTCCAGCCGCAACTTGGTTTGCAAGCATCCCAATACTGAGTTGTTTTTGCAGTTGAACTTCCTGGTGATTTTGGCGTATAGCTGCCACCGCCACCGCCTGTGCTTGAAGAACTTGGAGTGGTGCTTTGAGCATTAACTACTATTGAACCTGTGCAAGTAGCTGTTTGATTGCTACCGCCACAGCTCGCCGTTGCAGTTATATTGTTAATTGTCTGTGCTGTGTTAATTGCGCCGCCTACGGAGGTTGGGTTCCAAGTTATACCACTGGTGACATTGGTGGAGCCGCAGGTCACCAAATTTGATGCCTTGGTAGGAGTTTGCCCAACTGTTATTGTTTGCGCAATATTGCCACACGTGAGTTTGTTGCCAACCGTCAATGTGCCGCAAGTTGCAGTTTGACCACTGCAATCCCCAGTATTTGCCGTTGCTTTAATGTTGTTATAGGTACCTGACTCTGGAGAGCTCCAATAAGTAGGGTTTCCGCTCCAAGAGACATTTGCAGTAGCAACATTGGTGCTGCCACAAGTCACGGTCGGTGGAGTTACATTAGTGCCAGCGGTTACATTTGCTGGCGATGGATTGCCGCAGGTCAATTTGGGGCTAACTTTCAATGTGCCACAACTTGCCGTTTTGCTGCTTCCTCCGCAAGTTGCCGCAACCGATACAGTGTAGTTGTTGGCGGTGGGGTTAGTCCAAGTTGGCGCATTTGTCCAAGTGAGACCGCTGGTTACCGTGTTGGTGCCGCATTTAACGGTTGGCTGTGTTATTGCAGTTCCTGCAACACCTGTTTGAGCAAGCCCTGTGCAAGTGAGCTGGTCGGTTGAAGGGGCTGCGCTGACTGTTAGCGTTCCACAGCTAACGGTTTTGTTTCCGCCGCAATTTGCCGTTGCGCTCACATTGTAAGTACCTGTGGTGGGACTATTCCAATTAGTAGGTGCACCGCTAAAGGTAGCAGAGGCGTTATCGCCATTGCATTTTACGCTTGGCTGCGTTATTGCAGTTCCTGCAATTCCTGTTGCAGCTAAACCAGTGCACGTTAAATTATATGTGGGAGTGACTCCGCTGTTTTCTGTGCAAGAAACTTCTTTATACCAATACTGATCGCTTACATTGCCGCCTTGCCAAATCCAGCCTTGGGAACATTCATTGCCACGGTCTGGATTGCATGTATAGCATTTAGAGCCTACTTTAATACAAGATTTTGTGCCATTAGGAGGAAGACCATTCATAGGCTCCACGCAAGCACCTGTGTTTGAGCCTGCGGAAGAAGAAGAGGCTCTAGAAGAACTGCTAGCACCAGGAGTTGGAGTGCTGGGGCAAGAGGGTTGACCTCCCGTTGTTTGGAATTTTTGCCCTGCCCAATCTGGAATGTAAATATAATAGCCGCCGTCCACTTTTGCTACGCTGGAGAATTTTGTGGCGCAGGCGGTGGCATCGCCCCATTCACCGCCACCGCATCTTGAAGCGGAACCAGTTGCGAACTGCCTGCCATTTATAGAAATTCCAGCACTTTCGTTTCCGATTTGCGTAATTGCTGTTGCATATATGCAATTAGGACGCTCTTGACCTTTATCTGTAGCGCCTACATCAGCTGCATCCATACTTGTTTTTTTCACTTTATCAAAAGATATTCCACCGCACCAAGTTGGTTGGTAAGCGCAATTTGCACCGGGGTCGGTTACCTCAGGAGTGTGGGAACTGCTGGATACTGAGGAAGACGAAGGAGAAGAAGACGAAGGCGAAGATGAAGAAATGCCGTCTGCGGAGCTTTGGTCTTGTGAATTGCTAGACTCGCCTATTACGCCGCCAGAGCTGCTAGATTCTTGGTTTTGCGAATCGCTGGAATTTACCCCAGAATTGCTGGAAGTACCAAGGGTACTTGAACTGCTTGAATGAGAAGTTCCTTCGCTGGAACTGGTGTCAACACCAGGTTCCTCTTTTTCATCGGTACAAGCGAAAAAAGCCACGCACACTGCGAAAACAACCAAAAATAAAACTTCTGGCCCTTTTTTCATACAGCCCCCATAATTTAAATATCTCTACTAATATATATTATTTATTCCGCAAAAACTCATTTTTTAGCAAAAAAATCGGGTTTTAACCAAATTTTAACCGAATTTTAACAAAATAAAGTGATATTTTCATTTAAATTCAGTTTCCAAAATGACTTCTTCCATTTTAGTGCCGTCCATTTTTTTAACCCTAAATGTATAGCCCTGAATTTGAACTGTGGTTCCAATTTGGGGCAAAGAGCCCAAGGTGTGCTGTATAAGCCCAGAAAGGGTTTCTATATGCTCGTCTTCCTCTATTTCAAAATGAATGCCCATGCGGTCTTCCAAATCAGAAAGGGTAATCAGAGGGTCTAGCATATATTGCCCAGACGGTAATTTAACAAAGCCCATATCTTCTTCTGAATCGTCTTCATCATTTATTTCGCCCACTATCTCTTCTAAAATATCTTCCATAGTGGCAAGTCCCGCCGTGCCTCCGTATTCGTCAACAACTATAACCAAATGGTTATTGCTTTCCCTAAGCTCGTGCAAAAGAGAGTCTAGCCTTTTTCCTGTTGGCACAAAAAGAGCGGGACGCGCTAGTTTTTCCAAATCAAAAGGTTCGTGCGATCTCTCGGTGTACCACTCTAAAAATTCTCTGTTGGAGAGAATGCCTATTATGTTGTCTATGGAACCCGAATACACAGGCAAGCGGCTGTACCTTTCGCTGTTGAGGAGTTTTATAACATCTGGGAGCGGGGTTTGAACGTCTATGGCGTGCATTTCAACGCGAGGAGTCATTATTTCCCGCACGGGAGTGTCTCCAAAATCAAATATATTTCTAATCATCTGCTTTTCTTCTTCTTCCAAAGCAGAGGGAGAACTTTCGTTGTTCATAGCCGCTTGCATGGATTCTGGCAAAAAAGACAGCCTGCTATCATAGCCCAAAATGCTCAAGAATAATTTTTGCAAAAGCAATTTGATTTTTGCGCTTGGCCAAAAAATGTATTTGAGAACTTTATAGGCTTTTATGCAGAATTTTAAAAGGGAATCCGGAAACCTGAGCGCTAGAATTTCGGGGATAAAGAAAATTAAAACATATATGCCAAAAAGCAAAGCAAGCCAGGTGTAGCAAAGATAATCTGCGAATTTCAAATCCAAAAGAGCAAAAGCTACAAGGCAAGGCACAAAGCGGCCTTGAAAAACAATTTCTTCGAAATCTGCACTCCCAAGGATATCGTTTAGCTCGGTTTCTGTTTTGCGTGTTAAACGAAAAACATGCCCTATAAGGGAATAAATAAAAGCTAAAAGCAAGAGTGCCGCCGAAGCGGCAAGAATTAAAATACTACCTAGGTCCATCAGTATTGGCCTACCAGGACTCGAACCTAGGCAAACAGAGTCAGAATCTGTTGTGCTACCACTACACTATAGGCCAGGGTTTTCATTTAGTTTATTCTACCCTGTAAACGAGCGGCATAAGATATGTCTCTTGAGTCGTTTTCGCTCTGGATACCTAAGTTAAGAGTGAAGCGGTCGTTGAGTTTCTTTTGGAAATATATAGAACCCAATACGTTTTTCACGTGCTCTTTTGGAACTTGGTCTTTGCGTTTGCCATCGTACTCAAATTCAAGCACAACTTTATCCAAACCACGGTAAAGGGTGAAATCCAAGCCTCCTAGTATGGGGAAAGCAGGATTGCATTCATTTGGGCTTTCGCCTCCGTCGTCACGTTCTAAAGTGCCAATTTGGTCGTTCAAGCCAATTAAAGCTACTTCGCCAAATAGGTGAAGGCTCTTCAAAATGTTGACTTCTTTAACTAGCGGCATACGGAATCCAAAATCTACAGTGTGGGTAACATCCCCTCTTTTATTGTAAATTTCGTCAAACAGATTGGAGCGATATCCAAGGCCTATATCCACATTTTCCAAACCGGCAAGGTCTTTAAAGGCAAAATATACGCGCAAATCACCTCTGTTCAAGTGGTTATCACCGCTGATCAAGGCTATATCCAAGGAGATATTTTCGGAGAAATTATTGAAGCCAAATTGCACGGCGTTCTCTGGTGCATAGGTGCTCATAAAACCAGCTTCTCTTAAGCTAATGTTCCTTGTTGGGTCGAAGTTCCTGTCTTTTTTGGCATCTATATAGCCACCATAGGTTTTGCTTCCAAAGCGTGTGGTATTATCCCAGCGACCTAATTTAATGTTTACATAGTCGCCTCTGTGCCAAGCCCAAGCCTCGTAAAGAAGGAATGCATCTCTAAGTTCTTTGTTGCCATAACGGTCTGCTGGACGGCCATCTATTTGTGATGTTGTGGCTGGCTTGCCGTAAAACTGACCAGGATACATGCGCAAATGTATTTTTCCAACAAAATTTTCGGATTCAGTTAAAACCATAAGGTTTGCCCTGCCCCACCAAGTGTCCAAGTTATCATCGCCCCAATCAGAAGAACTTATAGGCATAACTTTTCTGGCTTGAATTTCAAAATTCGCAGGAACATCCACAATGGCAAAGTCATTTTTTGGAGGGTTGCTGCTTCTTCTTTTTTTCTTTTTTGGTTCTCCAATAAGTAAAACAATGGAGCTATCTTTAGGAGCTTGAACTTGTGCTGCTGCTGAATCTGCTTTAGGTGCAGTTGCCGCAGGGGCAGGTGTTGTTGCTGGAGCTGCTGCTTTAGGTGCAGCTGCTGGAGCGGGAGTTGCCGCAGGAGCAGGAGTTGTTGCAGGTGCGGGTGTTGTTGCTGGAACTGCTGCTTTGGGTGCAGCTGCAGGAGCAGGAGTTGCCGCAGGAGCAGGAATTGCTGCAGGCGCGGGTGTTGTTGCTGGAACTGCTGCTTTAGGTGCAGTTGCTGGAACTGGAGTTGCCGCAGGAGCAGGAGTTGCTGCTGGTGCAGGTGTTGTTGCTGGAACTGCTGCTTTAGGTGCAGCTGCTGGAACAGGAGCTGCCGCAGGAGCAGGAGTTGCTGCTGGAGCTGGAGTTGCCGCAGGGGCTGCTGCTTTAGGTGCGGCTGCCGGAGCTGGTGCTGCCGCAGGAGCAGGAGTTGCTGCTGGAGCTGGAGTTGCCGCAGGCGCAGGAGTTGCCGCTGGGGCTGCTGCTTTAGGTGCAGCTGCCGGAGCTGGTGCTGCCGCAGGAGCTGGTGTTGCTGCTGGAGCTGGAGTTGCCGCTGGAGCTGCTGCTGTAGGTGCAGCTGCAGGAGCTGGTGCTGCCGCAGGAGCTGGTGTTGCTGCAGGAGTTGCTGCTGGAGCTACTGCTTGTGCCGCTGCCGCTGCTGCTGGAGCTGCTGCTGCCGCTGCCGCTTTAGGAGTGGCTGGCACTTCTACTTTTGGAGCAGTCACTTCTACTTTTGGTGCAGCAGGTGCTTCTGCTTTGGGGGCAGTTACTTCCACTTTTGGAGGGGTAACTTTAACAGGTGGTTTTTGAGCATTGGCGACACCAAAAACAACAAGAACCGCAATAATAACAGGTTTTAAACTCTTGTTCATCAACAAATCTCCTTTTAGGGTACGAGGTTCTAATATAGAAAAATTATGGGAATAATGCAAGTGATTTCTAGATTAACCCTTCCTTGAACTATTTTGTAATATCTTATGGTTGCCAAATGAACGAGTATGATTCTGCTCGTTTAGCTGCGATTTTAGAGCTTAATGGCGCATCTCCTGCTTTTAAGCCAGAAAAAGCCGATATAATTTTGGTAAATACCTGCTCCGTTAGAGCAAAGGCAGAAGAAAGCGCAATAGCGAGGATTTGGGACCTCAAAAAACTGAAAACTGAGAATAAGGGCTTAAAAATAGGTGTTTTGGGCTGTATGGCAAAGAATAGGGGAGAGTCTTTGCTAAAAGACCTGCCGTTCTTGGATTTTATACTGCCACCCGATGAATATCAGAAACTCCCCGAAATTCTATTCCAAAAAACTGAGCCTGCACCGCAAACCCCTTTTGCCAAGCTAACAAATAAATACAGTGCCTTTATTGCCATTCAAAGCGGCTGCAATATGCGTTGTGCCTATTGCATTGTACCTTACGTACGTGGCAGGGAGCAATACAGAGAGCCGTCTTCTATTTTAAAAGAAATAGAGTCAGCCACAGTGGCAGGAGTTTCGGAAATTGTGCTTTTGGGGCAAACTGTCAATGGCTACCGCTACAAGGGTTTAAGTTTTGCAGAATTGCTAAAACAGGTGGCAAGCATAAAAGGTGTAGAGAGAATCCGCTTTGTTAGTCCGCACCCAATTCACTACACAAGTGAGCTTTTGGCTCTTTTGATGAGCGAAAAAAAAATAGCACCCCACGTGCATTTGCCTGCTCAAAGCGGTTCAAATTCGGTGCTTAAAAAAATGAAGCGGCAATACACAAGAGAGGCATACTTGAGCATCGCAGAGGCCCTGCGTTCATTTAACCCCCTTTACGGCATAACAACGGATATCATCTGCGGCTATCCAGGCGAAACAGAAGAAGAATTCAAAGAAACCCTTTCGCTTTTGCAAGAGGCTAGGTTTGATGGTGCGTTTATGTTTGCTTATAGCCCAAGAGAGGGTACTCCTTCTGCGAGCGAAAAAGAATTGATTACAGAAGAAGAAAAAAAATCCCGCTTGCAGCGCGTTATAGATTTGCAACATTCCATAACACTTGAACGTGCAAAACTTATGCTTGGCAGGCAAGAGAGAATTTTGCTGGAAAAACTATCTCGCAGAAATTCCAGTGAATGGATTGGGAAAACCGGAAATTTCAAAAAGGTGATAATTCCGGCACAGCCCTCTTTTAAAGAGGGTATGTATGTAGACTGCGTTATTGAGGGCCTTAAGGGGCATACGCTACAGGCTAGGACCAGTACATTTAACTTCGGTTGCACCATTTAAAGCAGTTAAACACAAGATACCGCCGAATTCATTGCCTGCCCTTATAGTTCCTATGCTAATAGGACCGTTCCAATTCCAAGAACCAGTAAATGATTGTGCTTTCCCATCGAATGCTAAAGTTAGTGATACTTTTTCAGTTACTCCATTAACTTCACATCTCATTACTAATGGTCTTTGGTCATACTGATTATTATAGACCATAACATTTATTTCAACGCATTCATCTAATTCCAAAGTAACTGTCTTTTTAGCAACACCACCGCATTGGGCATCTTCCCAGCCGCCATTACATTCTATTATATAATCTGCGTCAGCTTTTACTTCCAAATCTGGGCAATCTATAGGTTCAATATAGTATTCGTATTCAGGGCAGTCTACAGTTGCTTTAATGCCTGAGTGTGTGCCTTCATCAATATAAGAATTTGCTAGCCAGATTTCGTCATAATCGTTTTTATACACAACTTTTGCGCCTCCACAAATATTAGAATTATCTACTAACGTAACGCCGCTTGGAGTTGCTCCTCTTGATGTGGTTGTTGGGTTTTTGCTCCACTCGCACTTTCCCTTTAGTCTTGGCCAATTATTAGTCTGTTCCAGAGAACTGCTGCTACTGCTTTTTGGCACATTGCTTGAACTGCTCTGCGCACTTGAACTGCTTTTTGGCACACTGCTTGAGCTGCTTTGCGTGGGTGAGCTATTTGGAGATGATTGGTTAATTTGGCTTGAACTGCTGGATCTATTTGGTTGAGACAAGGGTGGTTGCTTAGTGCTGGAGGAGTTGTTTTGTTCATTCGTTGGAGGTAACGGATCAACTTCTGGAGCACAAGAGAAAAGCAAGGCTGCACAGAGCAGTGCTGTGAGGGCGTAAGTTAATGGAGAATTAATCATTTTTAGCTCCAGAACTAGAGGAACTTGACACTAAAGATGATGAACTTCTAGCTACTGAAGATGAAGATTTTTTTGACGAAGAAGAACCGAATTTTTCATCTGGAGATTCTGGCATTTCAAGATTGGATTTGCAAGAGAAAAGCAGGGAAACGCAAAACATCACTACAAAGGGCAGGGCATAAGAGAAAATTTTTTTCATTTTTGGTCTCCGTATTAAAAGATGAATGTTATGAGTCCAATAAAGGCGAAACCGCCAGCACCTGCGCCGAAAATAGTTCTGAGTTTTTCATTTTCTTCAGTATCTTTTTTGTGTCCATCTAACTTGTTATACCATTCCGTATAATCATTTTTATTTGGATTGTTTGGCTCTTCATTTTTTAATTTATCGAAATCCTTTTTGTTTTTATCTGCTTTCAAATGCGATAGAACTGCAAATGTTCCAGCACTTGCCATTGCGGAGAATGTGATAATTCTAGTCCAGCCACGCCAGCCGAGACCGCCGCTAGATTTAGTTTCACCAGTTGCATTAGTTGCTTCTGCAACCGCTATTTTTGGTCTTTCGCCTTTGAGGGCATAGTTCAAATCCAAGCCTTGGGGCTTTAGCAAGCCGCTCAAAAGGGAATCTTTGTGAATGCTCCAAGGGCCGTAGCCTTCCATAGCTTCAAATTTGCCAATATTCTTAAAGGTGCCATCTACATTTAGAGCCATATTTTTGCGTTCAAGCGAAAGATATTTCATTGCTAGGTTATATGAAGAATCGCCAGATATAAAAGGGTAGTTCAGATAAGTTATGCCTGCCAAAAAGCCTTCTGTGCTGCGGTTCATAACTTTTGCCGTATCGGTTGGTATGCTAACCTTGCCAACAAAATGGAAGGGGCTTTTAGCATCTGCTGTGTCTTGAACATCTATTTCAAAAAGCTCTTTATCCGCATCATAATTGCCTAGTGTTATTTGGGCATTTGGGCGAACTTCTGTTATTGAATATGCTTCGGTTGTCACTATGTTGTCTTTAAGAGTTTCAACTGATCGCACAAGTTTTGCTTTGTAGGCATCGTACTTTTGTTTTAGCGCATTGGCTTGCCTTTCGCCTTCGTATTGCCAAGAGTTTCTTCTGCGTTCAAAATCTTGAAGTGTCTCTTCTGGTTTTATGGGTTCAAGGGCTGGATATGTGTTTGGGAAATTTGCAAAAATTACTCTTATTTCAGATTCTATTTGCGCAAGCCTTGCGTTTACCCTGTTTATTCGGTGGTGGTAGCCATTTACAGTGGTGTCTTTAGCGAGGGTTTTTGCAAAGTTTATTTCGCCCTCACTGCTGAAAATGCTCTTCTCTTGCAACGCAATGTTCAATTTCAGTTTTTGTGCGGGTTGCAGGGTTAATGTTGTGTCCCAAGGGTCGTAGTTTTCTTTTTGTATTCTTATCACTGCATATCCTGGGAGTGCAAGGTTGTATTCAGCGGGGCTTGCGCCAATTTCTTCTTTGTTTAAATAAATGGAGGCGGCTTCGGGACTCGTTTTTATTTCTAATGTGCAATAAAGCGCGGTTTGATATTCTTCTATTTGCTTTTTGGCTTTTTCAAGTTCGGCTAGTCTGTCTGTTAAAGGTTTGGAGTTTTGCAGAGCTTTTTCATCAATCTCCTTTTCCCATTTTACTTTGCGGGCATCAAACTCGGCTTGCTTTTCGTATTCTCCTTTTGGTTTCAATGGTATTTCTTTGGCAGTTTTTTTCTTGACGTTTTCAATTTCTTTTTTTGTGGCAAGTATGCTATCTTGCACAAGTGTAATTCTACGGGAATATATTTCAAAGGTCGCTGTAGAATCTTTAGTGGAAAGTTCCTGCAAATTGAAAGGCTTTTTAGTTTCTGTTGTGGCAGGGTGAGGTGGCTTTGCTGGGCCAGCGGCAAAAGACAATGTGGATAAAATTAAAAAGAGATAAATTCTATTCATGGAGACTCCGAGGGGAAACGTAAAGGAAATATAGAAAAATAATGCCAATTTGTCAAGGTTTTTTAAAAAATAAGGGCAGAAAATAAATTTCTACATTCCACCTTATGCTAGATATAAAAAAAATTCGTGAGAATCCTGAATTTTACCGCGCAGAAACGCAGAAAAAGAACTCTACCATAAGCATAGATGAAGTTCTTGGGCTTGATGTAAATAGGCGGGAATTAATTGCCGAAACAGAGAAGTTAAAGGCAGAACGAAACACCGCTTCCAAAAAAATTGGCGAACTTAAAAAAGCCGGACAAAACGCAGATTCAGCAGTAGAAGAAATGCGCATTGTGGGCGATAAAATTTCTGAATTGGATGCAAAAATCCGCTCAATAGACGAAGAGCAAACCGATAAACTATTGCGCATACCAAACATCGCACACAGCTCTGTGCCAGAAGGCAAAAGCAGCGAAGACAACACTGTTGTTCGCACTTGGGGTGAGCCTCGCAACATAGATTTTGCAGCCCTTGACCACAAAGCTTTGGGCGAGAAACTCGGCATTTTTGATTTTGAGCGCGGTGCAAAAATAAGCGGCAGCGGTTTTCCTGTTTACAGAGGTTTGGGCGCAAGGCTTGAACGTGCGTTGCTCCAATGGTTTTTAGATTCTCACCGCGAGCGTTTTGGCTTTGAAGAGATTATTCCCCCATACCTTGTCACTCGCAAAACAATGACAGGCACAGGGCAGCTTCCAAAATTTGAAGAAGATATGTACAGGTGCGATAAAAACGATGATTTATTTTTAATCCCAACCGCAGAAGTTCCAGTTACAAACCTCTACTCAGACGAAATTATCCCAGAGAGCAACCTGCCTTTAAAATTGTGTGCATACTCGGCTTGCTTTCGCAGAGAAGCTGGCAGCTATGGCAAAGACACTCGCGGCTTGCTACGTTTGCATCAGTTCAACAAAGTAGAAATGGTTTACTTTGCCCACCCAGAAAAAAGCTACGAAAATCACGAAGAATTGGTTTCTTGCGGAGAAAAGCTTTTGCAAGAATTAGGGCTTCCGCACAGAGTTATTTCGCTTTGCAAAGGCGATTTGGGTTTTGGAGCAGCAAAGTGCTACGATTTAGAGGTATTTGCCCCTGTTGAAAAAAAGTGGCTTGAAGTTAGCTCTGTTTCTAACTTTGAGGACTATCAGGCGCGCAGGGCAAATATCCGCTCAAAGATAAATGGCAAAAATACCTTTGTGCATACCTTGAACGGCTCAGGGCTTGCAACTCCGCGTGTTATGGTTGCAATTTGCGAGCAATACCAACAAGCAGACGGCTCGCTCGTTATTCCAGAGGTTTTGCGACCTTATATGGGCGGAATGGTCAGTATTAACCGCTGAGATCCTTTCTTGACTTCCACAAAATAAATTCCAGTTGCCAAGTCTTTTGTTGAAATATTCAGCTCGCCGTTTTGCGGCACGTTTATTTTTTTTGCAATTCTTCCTTTTGCATCAATAAGGGTCGCGCTTGCTCCGGCCATATTCGGTTGCAAATTTATATGCACCATACCTAAACTTTTCCTTATTGAATATGCCTTGCCTTGCTGTGCAATACGAATTGCTTTGGTTGGTCTTTCCATTGGAGGTTCTATTGGTGCGGTGGGTTCTTTGTATTGTGGTGGCTCGTTAAATTGATAAAATTTTGAAACGTCTCCAGTGAAGTACATTTTGTCCACCATTATAGTGCCCGTGCTGTTATTGCCGCTTTGAATGTGAAAGCGAATGCCGGTCAATTTTTCCAAAGTTTTGTTTTTATCCTTGCCGCTTCCACCCATACGTTGTTTGAATTCTTTAATAGGCAACTTAAATTCTTTTTGCGTAGAGGTTAGTTGGAGTGAATCTTCAAAATACTGATATTCGCTTGGAAAGTTAAAATCAGATGAAATCAATTGAACAGAAACTCCTATATTTGTGCCGCCGCTTTTGGCAATTACTATCAGCGAATCTATGCCATTCACATTGAGAGTGGAGCAGTTCCATTCAAGAGCGGCATAAGAGTTATCGCTGCCTTTTAAAGTGTATTTCCAGCTTAGCCATTTATCACTCCCCACAGAAAGCTGCCCAGTTGAAGAACCAGCCCCATCGTGGGAATCCAAGTAGTTCCTCCACTCTTTTCCTATATACGGAATAAGGTCGCCATCGGCAAAATCGTCAACGAGTAATCTATTTTTTTCCATTAGACTGCTCGCATAAGGTTTGCCCAGCCATACTTTGGCAGAATATGGAATATCCAAACCAGGAGCATTTATTGTAAGGGTATAAAAACCCTGCGGCATATAAGAAGCCTCATCTTTAGATAACCCATACCAAAGAAAATTTATTGTATCGGATTTTGCGCTAAACGATACTGAGCTTCCATTTGCGTCACTCGTGAATGTGGCAGTCCAACGGGCACTGTTGGTGAATGATGCGGTTACTTTCAAAGGTTCTTTGCTCGCATCAATATCTTGAGTGCTTAAAACAGGCCATTTTTTCCATTCGGGAGGACCTTGCGGAATGCCGTCTTTTAAATCTTCCCACACATTTGTAAAAGCTCCGCCAAGCACAGAGGCACCGAACCAAGCCAAGAATTGGTCAAAGTACATCTCGTTGTGCAAAGTGTCTTCTGTTCCACCCGCAGGGTCAGTTGCATATCCCCAATAATCTGTTCCAGATTTATAGAATTTGAGCAATTCATCGCTATAGCTTTCGGCAAGTGCTGCGCCACCAGAACCCATAGCTGCCGCTGCCCACATTCCCATAGTCAAGTGGCTATGCTCACGGCGTGTGCGAACTATATTTTGCTTGCCAAGTCCCAGAGTTTCGGTATCTGATGCTGGGAGCAGGTTTCCACTCATATCAAAGAAGTTTGCATTGCTCGGGCCGCCTTTGCTTTCTAAAAAATTAATTGCTTTGTCTAGAAAAGTTTTGGCTTTTGATTCCCCATACCAAAGATAATCGGTAGCTAAACGCCAATATACGCGAATAGCATCTCTATATAGAGCATCTCCGCCAAAATAAGCATTGTACCCTGCGCCACCTGTGCTCCCGCCAGAAGATGTACTCCAGTCGGGGACAAGCCCTTTACTGTATCCGGGAGATTTTGCAATAACTTCGTAAGAGCCATCGATAAGGGCATTCCAAGTTGCTTTATGCTCAGGCTCAAATTCGCCAAAAATTCGGTAAAAAGCAGGCGCAAAATATCCGGGGTTAAGTGTGCCTACGCCACCCCAATGACCTGGCATTAAATATTTACCTTGGTCAATCATAGAGCCTCTTATGGTTTGCAGAATGTGGCGAGCGCGCTCGGAGTAAGATGCTCTCTTGGTGCTGGTATAAGACTTCCATATTCCGTTTTTCACCAGTTGGTCTGCAAAAATGAGAAGCAGGGCAATGTCTTGTTCCGCATCGGAGGCAGGCCCTCCATCGCCCATATCGCCGCCTTGAGGGTTTCTGCGCCAGTCGTAGTAGCCTCCCCATTCATTCCACATATACTTTTCACCGGCATTCCATATACTGTTAAAGTAAGTTTGGTCATTTGCATACAAAGCGAGGAACATTCCATAACTCACGCCTTCGCTAACGGCATCGTCTGGCGAATTTGATTTGGGCCTGTGCACCAAGCCTGTACTATAGGCATTAACATTGCGTTTTTTTATTCCATCCCAAGTTTTGCGCAAAATATCGTCGTACGAGGTGCTCACTTTGGGCATTGGGTTTGGATAGGGCAAAAGGCTAGAATATGCAGAAATTGCAAGTGCTAGTGTTGCTAATACAAGATATTTGAATACCATTAGCTTTAACCCCCGTTGGTGGATAATATAGAAAAAACACCTACAACCACACACAAACGCACGAGGTTCGGATTTATTTGTAGGGGCAACCTTGCGGTTGCCCCAAATGTGAAATGATTTTGCTACGCCTCAGTAGTAGTCCTTTACGCAACGAACACTAAGCAAGTTGCTCCTAAAGAAGGAGTATGCGTCCATCTGGCCTATACTTTCGTAGTATTTGTCTGAGGTACCTACTTTATCAGATAACCACCAGTAGCCGGCCTTGCCGACATCGCGGAAATAATAGTTCGCTTCGTCAAGATTGGGGTCGTCGTAGTCGTAGCCGTAGCTGCCGTAGCCGCCCGGCAGAGCCGAAAAGCCATAAAGGTCAATGCCGTCCCAACTTTCTGCTTTCAAGAATTCATCATACCTTGCAGCCCCAACAGTTTCTTTCAGTGCTTTCCATTCATTACTACTTGGCAAATGCCAGCCGGAAGGGCATACAGTCCTAGCCGTTGCCCAGTCGTAAAGTCTGCCATAAGTCGCACAGTTGGCAGGGTCGTCATAGTAGCATTTTCTACCTTCAACGGCATAGTTCAAATTCTCTGCCATCCAAATTGAACTCCCAATTACTGTCCATTCGTAAGTCTTGTTGTCGCGGGTATCTGTGAGAGCAGGGCAAGAACTTACAACTATGCCACGTCGATAACAATCAGCTGAATCAGTAACCGTTTCAATAGGAGAACAACCGCCAGTACTACTGCCATAAGCACAATATTCCAACGAAGGGCAAGAACTTACAAGATGACCCCAATTTGTTGTACAATTAGCCCGGTCATCTGCCGTAGCTATAGGAAAGCAACCCCCATCTCCATTTGCTTGAATTAGCCCATAATTGCAATAGAGAATGCTTGCGCTATTGCTAGAAGGCTTTGAGCCAGACGAAGAAGGGCAAGAACTTACAACCTTACCCCACTGTGCACAATTAGCCTGGTCATCTGCCGTAGCCATAGGAAAGCAACCACCGCCATACTCGGTAATAGGTCCATAATCGCAATAGCCAATAATGCTTACGCTATTGCTGGAACTGGAACTGATTGTTGCACCACTTGACGAGGACGACCTGCCCTCACTAACAGAGCTACTATTACCGCTAACAGAACTACTACTACCAATGCCAGCAACACCGCCCCTAGACGAGGACGAATCATCACCGCCCCCACCGCCGCCACCCGAAGAGCAGGAAAAAGTTAATGCCAAGGCAAGCATAATGCCTGCCGCCAGTGTGAATTTTGAGAGGATTTGGAGCAACAGCAGGAATTTAAAAGCCCATTGGAGCAAGTTTGCGATGCGGTTGTTTGCGCAGATAATTTTCCAGATAGATTCAAGAAAATATTAATAGTAAGGTGGATGATTTCAGCGTACGCGGTTGTGGCACGTAAGAGCGAAGATAATTTTAGGAATAGGGGCGTGTTGGTTTTCTACGGCAGGCAAAGTATGGGCAAAACTACTTTCCTAAGAAACTTGGTTGGCGCAGAATGGGGCGGCAGTAAAATGTGGTTTGGCGAAGGAATGACATTAGACCCCGATGTAAAAGATTCGCGCATAAGTGTAATTGGCTATTGGATTACAGAACTCGCGGAATTGGAAAACACAACAAAAAAAGAAATGTCCGTTCTTAAAGCATTTTTGACAAACAGCGAAGATAGTTTGCGAAAACCTTATGCTGCGGAAGAAACGAAATTCACAAGGCGCACGGTTTTTGCTGGAACTGTCAATGAAAAAGGATTTTTAAACGACCCAACGGGCAATACAAGATTTTGGGTAATACCAGTAAAAGAATTGAAAATGATAGATAAAATAGATATGCAGCAGGTTTGGGCAGAGGTAAAAGAATTGTATGAGAAAAAGATACAATGGCATTTAACCCAAGAAGAAGAAGAAATGCTAAACGAAATGAATTTGGATTACATTTCGGAAGATTCAGTAGAAAGCTATATCGCAACTGGTTTGGATTGGGATAAAGATAGAAATAGCTGGGAATACAAAACTATAACAGAGGCACTTATTCAATGCGGAATGAGAGAGCCGAATAAAGGTAATTGCAGAACTGCGGCTAGATACATAGAAAAAGCCTGTGGAGGCAATGTGGTAATGCACAAAGGTATGAAGTTTCGTAAGTATTTACTACCGCCAAAGAAAGTTCCTGAATCAGAGCCTAAGCCTTGGGAAACTGGCTGGGTAAATACAAACTATTATGAATCTGAAAAAAGCGAGGTGTAGAATGGGTGGCATAAACAGCGGGCGCAAAAGAAAGTATAAAACTCCAAAAGAGGCGCAAGAAGCAATTAAAGCGAGCAAGCGCAAACATTGGGATAAAAAATACGCTTCGCAAAACAGGCTTCTAAATGAAGTTGCAAAAGTTGTGCAAAAAAATTCTGAATCCATAAAAGAAGCTATGGGGCGAATAGATAAAGTTGAAAACGAAATTACAAAAATGAAATGGCGGGAATATAATGGCGAATTGGATAAAAAGAAACCGGAGCTAAAAAAGCAAGCGGCGGTAAATCCGCCTAGCAACCAGTCCAAAACACAAGAGGGGTCTGATGGTGGTGCGCCGCTTGCCGAAAATAAGGAGGTTGCAAAATGAGTAGTAATCCAAGTAAAAAAGATTTGGCTAGATGTTTTTTAGAAAATAATAAAAGCGAGCATCTTTCCGAAACATTGCAACTTTCTTATGCTAGGGAGTTTATAGAAAGTTTTACAAAATACAAAGGAAAATTTTTAACAAGGTGGCTCATAGATTTAAATTCGCGGCAATTAAGAACTTTATACGAGCGCAAAAACAAGGGGGCGTTATGACAATTAGTGAAATAGTAGATTTGCAAACAGAACGCTTATTAGAACGATGCCCGAATATTCCACGCGACCAACTTCACCAAATTGCGGAGACCGGGCTTGTAATGCTTTTTGAAAATGGCGAAGCGTTTGGAGTAAGCAAACAAAGAATGGCTGAATTTTTAGAAGGAGAATTATTAACGCCAAAGCAAAAGTTGCGAGCGGCTTCAATGCACTTAATAAAAATTTTTGAGAGAGCTTCAAATAATCTTACAGATAAATTTGCGAAAAAAGCATTGTATAAACTTTTTAATATAAATATGGCATTTACAACCGATAGAATTTGGAAAGAAACGGAAGATAGAATAACAAATTATGTTTTTGATTTGGAAGCGGAAATAATAAAAGCAGAGAAAGAACTCTTTGAAACAATAGGGGGCTTAAAATGAATTGCAATGGCTATATAATCAGGGCAATAGATAAAAACTACAATACAAAATTTTCGCAACAAACATTATGGGAATGCGAAGTAGGAATGATTTATAGAAATGCAAAAAAGTATTATCCCGACTGCATTATACATATTTGGGAACTTCACGAAAAAGAAGTTACGGAAAAATATGCAGATGAAAATGATTTAAATGCGGCTTTAATAAATGGGGGTTGCAAAGATGAAGCGTAAATCCGTTGAGGAACACAAGAAAATGATTAATTACAGGCAATCCACATTTTGCGGTTGCTGCAAAAATCGGAAAATGTTTAGTAGTATTTGCGAAATATTGAACGCTCAAATTTTATCAAACCATACGTGCGACTATTGGGTGCCGATGGAACAAAATTCACTTAAAGCTAAACCATAGGAGGTATATTATGCTTTACAGATGCAGCAAAGAACAACCGCAATTCAGCAGCCTTAAATTTTTGCTGGCGGCGGCAGGGAAAGACAAAGCCGACATTAAAATCTATAATAGGATTTTAGTAGAAGCAAGCGGTGGTAAATATTTGCTAGTCGCGACCGATTTAAATTCACTTCACACAGTGACTATGGAGGCACTTGAAGGGATTGAGTTTGAGGCGGGCGATTATGAAATTATCAAATCCGATTCCAAGGAAATAATACTTTGGAAAGGGAATTTTGAAGAGCCGTTTCCAAAATGGCACGATGTTGTTTTTTCAACCAAAAACATAAAGCCTATTATTCCTTCACTTGAAATAAACTACGAGTATGATTCGGAAGCCATATTTCAAATTTGCAACGCTGGAGTTAGAATGGATTATTCTAGACTAAATCCACTTGCTATTAGCTATTGGAAAGTTTTTCAAAACAAAGATAAAACAGCTTTGTTATTTAACTCGGCAAATTTGCAGGCATTGATTCAATGCTTGCCAGAACCAAAAGAGGAGGATAATAATAATGGATAAGGATAAAGTACTAGAATGGATAAAATCAAAGCCTTGGGATAGAATGGAGGGGAAATTATGATGCTGAATATAAAAGGTAGAGAAAGGGTTATGGAAAAATTAGGCTTAGTAAGAAAAACCGATATGGAATGTTATTTTCCATTCACGCCTAAATTTGACCGCCTTTGGGTAATTGCAGAACAAAAAATTTCTGATGCTCAAAGTACGTTTTGCGTTTGCGGAAGATTAGCGACCGGGCTTCACGAAAGAAATTGCTCAAAATTTAAAAATAGAGTGCTTTCAGAAGTTATACGAGCGGCAAAAGCGGAGGGGGTATGAATCCTACAAAAATAGAATGGTGCGATATGACGTTTAATCCCGTAACTGGGTGCCTGCATAATTGCGAGTATTGCTACGCTCGTAAAATTGCCAATAGGTTTAAAACCGAGAGTGGTGAATTTTTTGTTAAATCCGGTATAGATGAATGGCAAAAATGGAGAAAGGGCGATGGCATCTATACGAGATATTTTAACCCACAATTCCATAAAGACCGCCTAGACGAACCGCAGCACCACAAAAAGCCGCGAAACATTTTCGTTTGTAGTATGGCTGATTTATTTGGCGATTGGGTGCCAGACGAAATAATAAAGAAGGTTTTTGAGGCTTGTGAAAATGCCCCGCAACATCGGTATTTATTTTTGACGAAAAACCAAAGTCGGTACGATAATCTGCATTACAAAAAAATACTACCTTGGAAGGCTCTCAAATTCGGTATAAATTGCTGGTTTGGAGTTACGATAACAAATGGGCAGCAACTCAAACCATTCTTTGACGATTACAATTTTTTCCTAAGCTACGAACCGATTATGGGGGAAATAGACCGCCTTCCACAGAATATAAAATGGGTTATAGCGGGCGCGGAAACAGGCAATAGAAAAAATAAATCGGTTCCACATTTTTATTTGATAGAAAAACTTGTTAAGCAATGCGAGTATCAAAAAATCCCGCTCTTTATGAAAGATTCCCTTGCGGGAATTTGGGGTAAAGAGCTAATACAACAATATCCTTGGGAGGTTTAAAATGTTAGAAGTTACGATTAATAACAGGGTTGTAAAATTCCGCATTGAAACGGAAATTGGTGTTTTAAGAAAAGCAAATAATAAAGGCAATATTTATTCTGGCGGTTTATATCAAATAAAATTGCTCATAAATACCGAAAGGGAATTAACTGAATATGAGTGTGAGGTTTTGGCGCGAACCGAAGTTCTTAAAAATGCAATTAAAAGGGAGGTGCAAAATGAAACGAATAAAGCTCATTGATGTAAAAGAGGTATATACTAAGCTCATTGGCAAAACGCTAAAGAGTAAAGATATAGCCAAACAAAAAGCAGTTTTTAGCAGAATATTTTTTGCTTTAACGCTTACAAGTTATGAAATGCAATACAGAGAATTAAATGCTACTATGGCGCGATTCTTTGGGGAGGCTGGATAATGAAAACTACAGAGGAAAAATTATGGGATATATATTCCGATTTAATGAAAGAAGATTTCTTAACCAAAGAATGTAAAGAAAATGCTATACATCGTATGCTACAAATTTGTGGAATGAGTTATGCTTATCCAATAGAAGCATATATAGATAGTCTTATTATTTATATCAAAGAGGCACATAAGTATTTTGAGTTAGGCGAAACGTTAAAATATAAATCGGATAAATGGAGGGATTAAAATGAATATAACTACACTTTGCATTAGCCGTATAAATCTAAAACTTCATAAGGAATTAGAATCAAGCAAAAGGGGTTATACAAATCTGCCTAGCGATATGCAATTTTATTATAGAGGGAAAATAGAAGTTTTAGAAGATTTGATAAATTTTTTAGAATCGGAATTTAGCGATTCAAAAATAGAGGAACTTTTGGAGGGCAAGCAATGAAGCAAAAGGCTAAATATTACATCGCTTGGTTTGTGCGATTTATGAGTTTGGTATTTGTGCCAATACTAGCAGTAGTTGGATTCATAGGGAGTTTGGCGGCTGTGGTTTGGGGATTTTGCCATTGCATAAATGGATTTATTGACAAATTATATAGTAAAATGATTTACAAGCTAACTATGTGGGAGGCGAAAGAATGAGATTCCTTCCAATAGTATTTTCAACGCCTATGGTGCGCGCTATTCTTGACGGAAGAAAAACGCAAACTAGGCGAATAAAATATAAATGCGAAATAGGCGATATTCTTTGGGTGCGAGAAACATTTACAAAAGATTTGCGCACCGCAGATAGTGAATGGGATTACCGGGCAGATATTCCCGATTACATTGCAAATAGAAAAAGCCCTAAGATACATTGGAAGTCTCCATATTATATGAAAGGATATTTAGCCAGATTATTTTTGAAAGTAAAAAATTTGCGAGTAGAAAAATTGCAAGATATAACGGAAACTGATTTTTTAGCAGAGGGTATAATTGAAACAAAAAGCGAGGATATATTAGACTACAAAGAAAAAACTTGCGGGATTTATAGATATGAGAATTTTGGTAGCGCCTATAATACTGCGAAAGATGCCTATAAAGCCCTATGGGATAACCTTAATGCTGAACGCGGCTATAGTTGGAAAAATAATCCGACAATAAAAGTAATTGAATTTGAAAGGGCTATTATAGAAAATCCATTTATACCTGAAATGAATTATGAAAATCTTAACAAGGTTGAACTTATGAAAAGCAAAGTAAAAAAAGCTAAAAAGCTGCTTTCAAAATTCTATAAGGCCGAGGCATTTGCGGAATATGCTTTGCAGAGCTTTCTTCGCTATTTAGAACAAGAATTTGATTTGGATTTAGAGGCTACAAAATTTAGTTACGGGTCAATAGGTTTAGTTCAGAATGGACAAGCAGGGGAAACAAAAATGAGCGTTTCGCCAGAGGATTTATTTTCTGCACTTGAAAGCGGAGAAAAAGTTGATGCTGATTGGATTTGGAGGAATACTTAATATGATAAAAATTCCTAAAAAATATCCTTTACATAAAAAGATTTTAGGTGTGGTTTATGGTTTAATCATAGCCTTAGCGTTTATGCAAACGCTAGTAATTTTATGCAGGCACGAAAATCCGATAAAAGATTTATTTCTCTTTTGGATTTATCCTATTTGCATAGGGCAGACAATAGTGGCAGGCAAAAGCATAATGGGGGCAAAATGAGCGAAGAACTCCGCATTGTTTGGGCTTTGTTTGATAGTGAAACTGCTACGGTTGCTAAGGCATTACCGGAGTGCGAGGTTTATTCATTCGGCAAAGGAAGCGGTACGGAGCATATAGATTTGGATTTAAGTAATTTTGAAACGGCAAAAATTGAATTAGATAATTACCCTAAACCCGATGTTATTTTTGCATCGCCTCCCTGTGAAAGTTGGGTTGATGTTAGCAAGGGTTCCAAAGGTAGATTTACACAAGAAAAAGGATATAATTTATTTTGGAAAGAAAAATGGATAGCGTTTGATTTTTTACCTAAATTCAAAAAAACTAGGTTGAATGGAATCGCAACGGCATTAACAACCGCAGCCATAATAGAGCATTACAAGCCTAAATTTTGGGCTATTGAGAATGGTAAAACTTCTTGGATTTTTGATTATATAGAAGAATTTAGCAATCTTACAAATACAAATGGGGGGGGGTACGGAATATGTGTAATTATTACTCTTATGGCTTTAATGTTTTGAAAAAAACAATAATCTATTCAAATAAATTTCTTTGCTTAAAGAATTTAAGACCGGATAGATTGCTATTTAGCGTTACGGATAATGAGCGAGGCGAATATAGGAAATTTAAAAAAGAGTTTGGTCTAATTAGGCGAAAACCAAGCTACAAAGAACGCTCTATGGTTCCTGTGGGATTATATCAAGATATAATGAGGCAATTTAGGCTAGGCGGGCAACCGCGCTTATTTGAGGGGGAATTATGAATATAGCAAATCTATTACAGGATTTAGTAAAGCTCGTTGGAATAGAAGCTCCCTTAAAAGTTAAGAGAAATTTTAAGGTATTTATTCGCACTCCAACAGAAACCGAAGCGGAATACAAATTCTGGGATATTGAATGTGTTGAGTTTGACGATGACAACGGGCATATTAATCTATTTGCAAAGGAGGTTCAAAATGCAAAAAGAAGATAGCGATAAATTTGCAGAGGATTGGATAGAAACGCAACATAATGTTATGTGCGCTTGTATAAATCCGAGGGATTGGGAAGACGTGCGTGAAATAATACACGATGCGTTTGTGGCTGGCTTTAACAAAAAATGCGAGCTAAACCAAATTGCAGTCAAAGAGGAAGTGAAAGGGCGGGAGGATAATTTATGCAAATAAATTCAAATCCAGAGCTTGTAGAAAGAATAGATTTTAAAACTGTAGAATGTTGCACTATCTGCAATGATTTTCTTAGGTTTAATTCGGGATATGGAGCCTGTAAAAATAAAAACGTTGTAGGTGAAATATGTCTAGGCACTCCGGGCTATACTATATGCAAATTTTTTAGTAAAAAATCCATTTACGAGGAGGCTTAAAATGAACGTAAATTATCACATAAAAAAATCTTGCGGGGCTTTTGTTTATTTAATAGACGATTACAATGATTGCAGGCCAACAATGACTATAACAAATGCTGCCAGCGAAATTGTAAGAACGCTTTTTGAAAGCGAACTATTAGATGCTGGGCAACGGCTTTTTTACAAAGATACCGAAGGGCTAATATCCGAAATTGTTTGGAGTATTCGCTATGATAGGTGCGGAGTTGAAACTTCCATTAAATTTACACCAAGCAAGGAGGCAATAGAAAAATATGAGTTGGATTGAAAGAATAATTGCTAATGCCATAAAAGCGGGCATTACTGGGGCTATAGAGTATCTATCCAAAAGATACTATGTAGAGTGCTATTCAAATAATGGGGATAGGAGTATTTTTGGATTAGCAGAAACCGATTCAAAAAAAATAGCAGACAATCTAAAGGGGGTGGGATATAATGAAAAGGAGGTAGAAAATGTATTGGGTTGATATTGACGGAGTTTTAGATAATTTCAAAGATACTGCAAAGGAATATTTTGGAATCGCATTAAAACATAATGTATTTGGCGAATGGAAATGGTGTTCGCAGCAATGCGATTATTGGGGGATTTGCAAACAGCGGAAGGGGTGCAGTAAAAGGGCTTGGGTGCATACTTGCAAAAATCCAACTCCTATAAAATTTTACAATGTTGTAAAAATGCAGCCTTGGGCTAAAGACCTTATTTCAGTACTTGCTAGAAACGGTACGATTCAGTTCATAACAGCGGATTATGCAAAAATTAAAAAGAAAAAAGTAATAGATATTTTTACTATGGGGCATAGTGTAATAGAAGCCCCCGACAAATCCGTTTATTGTAAATGCCGTACGGATTTGCTAATTGACGATAATCCTAATGAATGCGAGCGATGGCGGCAAAAAGGCGGTATTGCCTATTGGTTTAATTTGGAAGAAGAAAATCCATATTTAAAATTTTTAGAATGGTGGAGGCTGGGAAAATGAGTAAAGAAATAATTATACTACGGTGTAATACCGCATATAAACTTATTAGCATAGTAAGGAGCGAGTTGAAATCCATTTTTAACGATATGAGTAATGAGCGCGCTAATAATAGTCCAGCAGTAAGCATTTCCGATAGCTTGCTTAGAGATGCACAAAAATTAGAAGATACTATTTATGAGTTTAGAAATAAATTAAGTAAGGGAGTATTATGAAAATATCCCTAATAGACTATGATAAAACTCGTATGCCAAATTTAGCGTTAATGAAAATATCTGCTTGGCATAAAGCGAAAGGCGATGATGTAGATTTTTACGAACCGCTTTTTTCAAATCCAAATATAATTTATGGCTCAAAGGTATTTTTATTCACTAAATTTACTATACCAAATACAACGGCAGAAATTATATTTGGCGGTACTGGATTTACATTAAATAAATGTATTGACGAAATGACAAAGGTAGATAAATGCAGTTTTGGCCTGCGGGCTAAACTTGCCGATGATATGGAACATATTTGCCCCGATTATGAATTATATCCAAATATTGATTATAGTATGGGTTTTATTACACGTGGTTGCGTAAGGAATTGCGATTTTTGCATAGTTCCAAAAAAAGAAGGCGAAATTAGATTTAATGCTCATATAAACGAATTTCAAAGGCATAAAAAAGTTGTATTGCTGGATAATAATATATTGGCTTGCAAAGAGGGAATAAATGAACTGGAAGCCATTTCAAAAACAGATACAAAAATAGATATTAACCAAGGTTTAGATAGTCGTTTGATAGATAAAAAAACGGCAAAGCTAATAAGTGAATTGAAATTCATAGATAATATAAAAACCGCTTGCGATAGCGATAAACAATTTAATGCGTTAAAAATTGCTGTGGAAAATCTCGGTTCTTTTGGAGTAAAGCCGTACCGGATTTTAGTATTGACTTTAGTTAAGAGTGAAAAGGATATTCCTAGAATATTAGAAATTGACAAATTGGGCGTAAAGCCTTTTGCAATGGGATATATTGACTATACTAAAAAATCCGATTGCAGAACCCAAATAGTAAAGGATATTTGTCGTTGGGTAAATCATAAAGCAATTTTCAACACTTGCAAAGATTTTTCAAAATACATAGGGAGGAAAACCAAATGAAAATAGAGGGTATATTAAACCGAAACTGGAAATATGAAAAATGCACAATAGGCACTTTTCAATTATTTCTATGGCGCGAGGCAGAATCCGAAAATGATTTTGTCCTATGCGATTTGCTTTTTACCTGCGGGGTTTGCGAAGATGCAGTTAGAGGCGATGGAGACCCCGCAACTGTTCAGCAATGGAAAATAAAGGGGGAAACGGCTATTCCCTATGGGGCGTACAAAGTTCGCAAAACATATTCCAACCGCTTTCAAAAAGAAATGTGGGAATTGCAAAACGTGCCCGGGTTTGCTGGAATCCGTATTCACGCTGGCAATACTCATAAAGACACCGAGGGGTGTTTATTGTTTGGCGAATATGCAGGAACTAGCGTTGTGAATAGCAGAGCCACAATAGAAAAATTTGAAAAGGTTTTAAGCGATTTGGGAAATCCCGAATGGGGGATAATAATACAATGAGTAAAATGAAAGTTGAATCGGCGGTATATGTTGTAAGATATGATGAAGGGCGAAATACAACGTCATTCTTCACTCTGAAAGCTGCACGTGAGTTTGCGAAAAAAGTCGCATCGCAATTAAAAGAATCTGCAAGGATTTACAAATTATTGGAGGTACATAATGCTGACCATTGACGATATTCACGACCTAACATTCTTGGAGCGGCTGCCAGACGACCCCGATGTTAAATGTATAATTAGGTTTGATTTTGAGCTATTCGGAATTATTTTTCGTAGCTGGAAAATTAGATGCAAAGACGGAGTTCATTACTCCGTTTCACCGCCGTATGTAAAACACTTAGGCGAAAAAAATAACATAATTCATTTCAGGCATAAAGACGATTTTGTAGAGCTTGCAAGAATTGTTATTCAGGCAGCAAAGGAACTAGGGCATTTAAAAGGGTGGAGGCACAATGATAAAAGAACACGATAGAGCGTAACTGCACAGGATATTAGAGGCGGCTATATATCAAATGCGTAAGGTAATTGCTGATGAAGGACTTAATAGCTGGAATCTTTATGTGGAGCAACTTGTGACTATGAGAATAGATACTATGATATGGGGATTACTTGAAAATAAACAGCAGGAGGGTCAAAATGATAGACATTAGCGGTCTTAATAAAATGACTTGGGAATATTTAAATTTTAACCCTTATTTTGAGCTAAAACGAACTGAAATAGATAATATAGAAATAGGTAAAGAAAGTGCAGAATGGAGAACAAGAGCAAAAGGGAAAATAGATAGATTTAATTCTACTAAAGAAAGTTTTAAATCTTCTTTTGAACTATTGAAAAGGTCAAGGGGGATTGAACAGAAGTATAATTTAACCGCTCTTTACGCCACTATAAAGCGGGTTAATTATGATTCTCTTTTGCTTTATTTTCGCGCAGAATACGAGGTGCATAAATGATTCCTTACCTTGGCTGCAAAGATAGCATTGCAAGCGAAATTTTAAACTGCATTCCAGCAGCAGAGCATTTCTACGATTTGTTTGGCGGTGGTGGGAGCATAACCGAAGCTGCTTGCAAATTCAGGGAAAATGGTTTGTTTAGCGAATGACAAAAATGGAAAAAATTTCATTACAACGAAATAAATAAAGCTGTTTGCAAATTAGTGAAAGCTATATGGAATGGCAAGTTTGATTTTGACTACGCAAAGGCGCAGGAGCCAACCAAAGAGCGGTATTATGCCGAGCGTAGGCAACAGACCGAATGGGGAGCGTTCGTTAGCTTTGCTTGGAGTTTTGGAAGCAAGAATGAGAATTTTATTTATAGCCCTAAAAGACTTTTAGGGAAAAGGGTAGAGCATTTAGAACGCATAGAAAGAATGCAACGCTCCGCAATTTTAAAAGATGTTATTGCAACTTGTATGGATTATTCAAAAGTAAAAATTGAGCCGAATAGTGTTATATATTGCGATATTCCTTACAATACATTTAGAAAGCATTATAGGATAAAATTTGATTTTATGAAGTTTTATGACTGGGCAGCGGCTTGTAAATTCCCTGTGTATTTTAGTGAATATACTTGCTACGATAAACGCTTTGAATTAGTTTGGGAAAAAGAGGTTCAGTCAAGAATAAATGTCCGGGCATTGGGCGAAAAGTCTTTAATGCGTACCGAAAGGCTATTCCATAATGGGGTAAAAATATGATTAAAAATTTCCTTTCAAAACCATTAACCAAGGAGGTGTTATGAAAGAAGCTCAAAATGCAGGTAATGTAAAAAAGCAACTTAGGGGTATAGTTGGAGAAAAACTATATCTAGTTTCATACGGGCAAACATCTAGAGGTAAAACTCAAGAATTTGCCTTAAAACGAGATGCGGTGCGATTTGCCAAGAATAATAAATATGCGAATGTATATGTATTATATAGCTCTTTAAAAGATGGTGTTTTTACAAAAACTTCGGTAGCAGATATTTTAGATGAAGTATCGGAATTAGCTATTCAATAACTTCCATAAAAAACCGCCTGTCATTGCCCTCATAAGGCGCAACAATAGGCTCGTTCCACGCCTTTTTTCCAAACCAGCAAACAGCTTTCCAAATAGCCCAAATTTTCATAGAACCTAATAACTGCGATTCAAGAAATTCTACATACTTTTTATCCGTTTGCGGCAATGCCTTTTCTCTTTTGATTTGCTCCCGGGTTTCACTATCCGCGTTTGTTAGCATTGCTTTCAATAAATCGTCTGAAAAACTTTTTGAAAAATAATGATTCGTATAATTGGCATCGTGCAGAATATAGGATATGGTTCTTGATTCGTTTCCGTGGCGGGGGATTATGGGATTCAAAAGGTCTGTGCCAGAACGTAGGTTGGTAACGAATTTTTTTTCTAAGCGGAAGCGATACCCTTTGCCAGCAGGCATATTAACTGTTACTCTTAAATCCTCTGCAAGTTCGTAAAGATTATCCCTAATTGGGGTATAGACCAGCCTTGAAAAAGTAATGTCTGTTATCTGCATAGTTTTAATATACAAAATTCCAAAGCAAAACGCCATAAGTTCGTTAATTATTTTTAGTTATGACTTTTTATTTTTAATTTTTTTGACCCACCCTAAGAAAAATAATGTATATTTATGATAATAACTACAAACCGAGGCACAGCCTCAACGGAAGGATAAAATGAGAAATTCAACAGGCTAACCGCGCTCTGGCATAAATTTTGCTTTACTCCATAGTTTGATTATTATGGTGCAAAAATAACATTTAAAAATTTAACCCCTTAACAGCCGCAGGCGCGGCAGGAAGTTCTTATGGTATTCGGTTACCTTAGAGTTAGCAGCGATAGGCAAGATACAGATAGCCAAAAAATAGGCGTTGTGAAAAAATCCGAAGAACTCGGCTTGCCTATTAATGAGTGGATTATTGACGATGGCGTTTCCGGCGTGAAAGAATATAGTAAGCGAAATCTAGGCTTGCTTATGGATAAAATAAAAGAGGGGGATATAATTATTGTTTCGGAAATTAGCCGCTTGGCGCGTTCTGTATTTATGCTGTTTAGGATAGTGGAGCATTGTATTCAAACAAATAATTGCATAATTTACGCGGTTAAAGAAAATCAAGTATTTAAAAGAAATGATGTTGTCTCTGCAATTATTCTTTCAGCTTATGGAACCGCAGCGCAAATTGAAAGGGAAATGATTATTAAAAGAACTTCGGAAGGGTTGGAGCGAAGGCGTAGAGCTGGCGCGGTCTTTGGCAAACCTGTGGGCTATATATCAGAATTGAAAATAGAAAAAGTACACGACAAATTGCTTGGGTATATAAAGCAAGGATTAAGCAAACAGAAAATTGCTGGTTTGCTAGGGTGCAATAAAACTACATTAGACCATTATTTAAGGCGCAAGAAAATAAATTACAGAGGCAGAGTGGATGGTGACGGTTCGCATCACGTTTGTTTTAAATTTACCGAAAACTATAAAACTTCCATAAGGCAACAGAAAATATTAAACAGGAATAAAAATCATATCGTTAAATGGATTAAAGAAGGCGTTGCATCTCCAAACAAAATTCTGGCGAAGATAAAGGATAAAGGGTTTAAAATGGGCATAAGCTCGCTAAGGCTGTGGTTTTCAAGGAATCCTAGCGTTTATTCTTTGATAATAAAAAAACACTTGATGCTACGTAAATTGCACAATAAAAAGAAAACAACGATTATTCAAGTTCCGGTAGTGGCTTAAATTTGCTCTATTGTATTATTTTCTATCCAAAAAGATTTATTTTCTTCTTCCAAACGTGGAATTTCGCTGGCTTTGTTTGCGGATAATAAAATAATGGAATTTATATCGCCAATTTCCGTGCATATATTATACAAACCGTTGCGCCCCTTCTTTGTTAAAATATCTGCACCATCGTAAATAACCAAATCGGAATTTAACAGAACTGCTAATGCAGCTTGTATTGTGCAGCGGGTTCTATATTGCTCCGATTTAGAAAGAACTGGATAGGGTTTGTCATTGAAAGAAACTGACAAATCAGGTTCTATTTTTATGGTTGCCCATTCTGCGGCATCGCATAGTTGCTTTAAAAATTCATTGAACTCTTTTAATTTTTTTTCCAAAAATCTTTTCCTTAACCCTTCCGGTGCAAGAATTTTAGCAGCTTCTATTCTCCACATAACTTCTTTATTTTCTACTTTTGCCTCGTTGTAGGAATTGCAAGCGGCCAGGGCATCTTTGGCGGTTTGGAGTTCATTAGCGGCGGTAGTATTTGGCTCTGCAACAACGCTAGAATTTAGCTTTTCTTTTGCGGCTCTAGCTTCTGAAATTTGTGTCGCTATTTTAGCCCGCTCGTTTATTTCTGTATTATATTGAGTTTGCAGATTTTGGATTTGGGCTTTCACTTCATTTATTGCCTTTTCATTTGGATAAAATTCGCCTTCCTCTGCCTTGGTTAATTTATTTGCAACCAAGCGTAAATATTTATCGCAGTGAGGGCATTTAAGCAAATTATTGGCATCTTGCAAATCCTGCAAACGAGTTTTTGCATTTGTCAATTTTAAGTTTAAATCTATTATATTTTTTTCGCATTCCGCAGACTGACTTTGCAACTCTGGATATTTTTTGAATTTAGCATCCAAATTTGCCCGCTCGTAATCGCTAACGGCGTTTTTCTTTAATGATTCATTGTAAGCCTCCTGTTTTGCTTTTAAATCGGCTTCTAGGGCTTCTTTTTCCCCAACCGCTACAAATCCATTGGGAAACCAAGATTCAGCCCTAGAAGTGCCGTAACGTTCGCCAGTAATACGCTCCCAACGCCCTTTATGCTTTGCGCCTTCTTCTTTAACATTTCCCAAAGCACCATCGTAACCGAGCGATTTTACTAATTGTATTATTTCTTCTATGTTTTCAAACTCTTTTAGTTCTTCCCTCAAATTTTCTAAAGTCGGTTCGGCTTTAAGCAAAACAATCCAAGCATTTGCCGCATCGCTTTTTTTCATATCCAAGGGGGAAATTAAACCAGAAGCATAAAGTGACATTGAGGGCGGCGTTCCTTCGCGCCACGCTTTGCCTTCTGGAAATTGCATAACAGCAGTTCCAGAATCGCCCTTAACTTCAATATTAGCCACAGGCTTGCCAATTCTAACCAAGTGCCTATAATCCTTTTTTTGAAATTCTTTTATAGGGCATTCGCCAGTAAGTGCCGCGCTTATTGCTTGGGCTATTGAAGTTTTGCCAGCCCCATTTTCACCGCCTATAATTGTGATTTTGCCAAGCTCAAAACTTGCATCATTAATTCCGCGAAAATTTGAAATCGCTATTTGCATTATTTTACTCCGTTGCCTAAAACGGCTCTTTTCCCTTGCCATTTACTTTTTTTGGTTTATCTTCTTTTTTTTCTTCCTGCGGTGTTGCTTCCGGTTCTTTTGCTTCATTTTCAACAGGAGGCGCAGCGGAAATTAAAGGCTCATTAGTTTCAGCTTCTATTGCCTTGGATTTTGGCAATGCCTGTTGTGTTTGCGGTGGAATTAATTTAGGCGGCGAATATGGAATTTCTTTTAAATCTTCAACAACTTCATATTCAACACTTAAATCTAATTTTTTTGCGAGCCTGTGAATAGCCGATTTAATCGCCATTTGGTCGTACCATTTAGTCCAGTAATCGCCGTTTGGAGACTTGCCAGATTCGCGTAATTTTTCTATATCTTGTTTAGTTAAAACGGTTCTGATAAATTCCCCTTCTTTTGTTTTTACAATAGCATAAGCGGCGATTATTTTTCCCCTATTTTCCATAGTAGGTCTATGCTTTATGTATTCTTCATCACCAAGGCAATAATCAAATGTATCATTTTCATAAACGGCATTTGCAGAAATATATCCTATTTTACCTGAACGCCAAATTTGTTTTATTACTCCTTTAACCATTGGCATAAAAGAAACGGTTTTGCCATTTTTACCGCCGAATATAACTAGCGCGGCTTCTTCGCCATCGGGCAGCAAGCCTTGTTTTGCGCACTCCAAACACGCGGTATAAAGTGTTTTTGGATTTGCCGCCAAAAGTTCTAAATCGTTTTGAACTGCGGTTCTTACAACTCGTTTAAATGCTGCAAGCGTAATATTGCTTGGCAATACTGCCTTTATTTCCCCGTCAAGTCCATCCAATTTTATTTGGAAGTTTTTTATTGGGTCGGCTGTGGCTAATGCGGTTGGTTCTTGGACTTTTTCCATTATTCTTTCTCCTTGGTTATTGGGCAAAAATCTGTGTTATGAGCAACGCAATATGTTTTATTACAGAGCATACTCATAGAATTTTCTGGGAAAACAAAAGGGTCTGTTGTTTTGTCAAACAAAGCCATATCGCTTTTAATTTTTTGAATGGTTGCCCACGCGGTTCTTTCACATAGGGCTAAGTTATATTCGGTTATTTTTATAGAATCCTGCGGGCGTGTTTTTGGTGTACGCTTCACAAAATCTATTGCACCACCTTCTATTTTCTTTGGAAGTCCATCGGGGGGGGCGGTATGGTATAGCAATGAATAAGCCCCTAACTGCGCGTGGTGCGAGCGGCTAACAGAACCAGTTTTCAAATCGCGCAACCAAAATTTACCCTCTTTGTCTTTTGCGAGCAAATCTATATGCCCGCTAAGTTCCCAACCATCGTCTAAATCTGCTACCAATTCTAATTCAGTTGCAACGGGCGTTAAATTCTTTCCAAGTTCTTCAATATAAACCCTTACCATTCTTTTAATTTGTTTTTCTGCGGTCTCTACGGAGGGCGTTGAATCATCCCATATACAACCCTTGCCAGCTTCATTTTTCAGGGCTTCCATAGCTTCGGTTATTGCGTTTTCCTCGTTAAAATTTTCTAGTTTTTTACTAGAAAAATAAAATGCCTCTACAACAGAGTGGGTTGTAGTTCCAACCACCGCGCCTATTGAAGGAAGTTCTGGATTAAGAAAAAAACCAGCCTTTTCAATTTTGCTTCTAAACTGCCGCGCTACTGCACGTCTAGGGCAATCATTGTAGGAGGGAAGCATTGAGGCGCGTATTCTCATTTAAATTAAAAATATAAATTATACAAATGCTAGATTACACCGATTCATTTCAAACTATGCAAATTTTATCAGCCAGCGATAAAAAGCGAGCTAATCACGAAAATTTGAAAAGCATAAATAAAAATAATTGCAGGAAAAGAAATATAATGAAACATATTAGGCGAATTTAAAATGGAATTATACAAAGACCAAAAAGAATGTGCTGAGGCATTGCAGGGAAAATATGCAAAAGGCTATAAAGCTCCGGTTTTAGTTGCTCCTTGCGGATTTGGTAAAACGGTTCTATTTTCTTACATCGCAAAAAAAGTAGTTGAAAAAAATAATTCTGTTATTATTTGCACTCATAGACAAGAATTATTAAACCAAACTTGCAACACTTTGGATAAATTCAACGTTTCACACGAAACAATAACATCGGGAAAATCCAGCGTTAAGCACTCTGTAATAGTTGCGAGCATTCCAACGCTTGTAAGAAGATTAAATGAAACGGAAGAACCAACGCTTTTAATCTTTGACGAATGCCACCACATTTTATCCGCAACTTGGAAAAAAATAGTTTCGCATTTCAGCAAATCAAAATTACTAGGTGTAACCGCAACGCCTTGGAGAATGAATGGCGAAGGGCTAGGGCAGATTTTTGACTGTATGGTTTTGGCTCCAACCGCAGCAGAGCTAATGGAATGTGGAAGGCTTACAAAGCCTGTTTATTATGCGCCTCCGCAAGTTGTGGAATTTGAGGATATGAGAATAATCGGGGGCGATTATGCCAAGTCTGAAATTTCTAGCATAATGAATAAGCCGCACGTTACGGGCGATGCGATTATGCACTATAAAAAAATTTGCCCTGATAGCTCTGCGGTTGCTTTTTGCGCAACAGTCAAACACGCGGAAGATGTGGCAATGGAGTTTAGAAACGCCGGGATAGCAGCGGAATCTATTGACGGCTTGGATAATTTAAGAGCGAGTAAAATAAAAGATTTTACGGCTGGAAAAATAAAGGTTCTTACAAGCTGTGAATTAATCAGCGAGGGTTTTGATTTGCCCGCAGTTTCAGCGGCTATAATGCTACGCCCCACCGCTTCGCTTGCTGTTTGGGTTCAACAGGCAGGCAGGGCATTAAGAGCCGCGCCGGGCAAAACAAAGGCTATTATTTTAGACCACGTTGGGAATAGTCTAAGGCACGGTTTTATTGAGCATATAACAGAATGGAGTTTGGAAGGAATAAAACGCAAGCAAAAAGAAAAAGAGGCGATGCCGTTGTGCAGGCGTTGTGAAAAATGCTTTATTGTTTTTCCAGTTGGAAAAAAGCAATGCCCTGAATGTGGCGGGCAGCCTGTTTTGAGCCGCAAAGAATTAAAAAAGATTCAGGGCGAATTGCAAAAAATGGAAGCTGTACAAAAAAAATTAAATGCTAAACTTGAACGCAAACAAGCAAAAACATTAGAAGAATTAATTGCGGTTGGAAAATTGCGAAATTACAAAAACCCTTATTTCTGGGCGCAACAAGTTTTACACGGTAGGAGCAAAAGAAAATGACCGAGTTGTTTCCTGAATTTCACCCAGAGCGAGAAAAAGAAAAGTTAAAGGCAAAATTTAACGGAATGGAGTTCAAGGGTAATTATGATTACTACGCGGACGATGCAGAGGCGGTTGTGTTTTTGATTAACAAAAGTGGAATTAATCCAGTAAATTGTCTTTATGTAATGAAAAGAGTTGATGCTATTAAATTTTGTAGCAGAAAAGAAACCTCTAAGCAAGAAGGGTTTATGAGTTGGAGTTATATGTTCACTACATATAAAACTAATTGGCGTGAAGATTTGGATAGTTTTAGGGAAGATGACGGCAGGTTTGAAAAATTATTTGAAGAATTGGGAATAAATTTAATCTATGCAAAAAGTTGTACAAAATTTTATAGAGGGCAATATGAAAATATACATTTGCAGAAATTGCCATAGAAAATTAAAGGATATGTATTTTTTTCAAACTGGCTTATGCTCGTTCTGCATAAAACGCGAAGCCGAAAATCCAAGGAGACCCAATGAAAAAATCAAACGCAAATAGCATAAAGCTACTTGATATAAAAACCGAGTTGCTTGTTCCCTATGCGAAAAATGCTCGCACCCATTCGCCGGGCCAAATAGAGCAAGTCGCCAACAGCATAATTAGGTTTGGATTCACAAACCCTATTCTGATACAGCCCGACAATACAGTTGTTGCGGGGCATTGCAGGCTTGAAGCGGCCAAGAAAATAGGTTTAAAATCGGTTCCTTGCATTGTGCTTGATAACCTCACGCCGGAGCAATGCAGGGCGTTGGTTATTGCAGATAATAAACTTGCTTTGAATGCTGGTTGGGATTTTGAATTGCTCGCAAGCGAATTAGCGGAGTTGCAAAAACTTGATTTTAATTTAGATGTGGTTGGATTCACCGATTCGGAACTTGCGGAAATTCTTGAAGGTTTGGAAAACACTCAAAATAAAAAAGGGGGGGGTGACGATGGTTTTGATGCTGATGCCGCAGCGGAAGAAATTAAAGAGCCGATTACTAAGCGCGGCGATATTTGGCAGCTTGGCACTCATAGACTTATGTGTGGGGATAGTACAGAAATTATGGACTTTGAAAAATTAATGAATGGAGTAAAGGTAGATATGGTTTTCACAGACCCGCCTTATGGAGTTTCTATTGGCGATAAAAATAAATTTTTAAATAAGTTTCAAAAAAGCGGCCGTTGCACAAATAATATAAAGAACGACACTTTATCTCCTGAAAAATTATACAAAGTTTTAACTATTGCATTTACAAATATAAAATCACAACTTAAAGATGTAGCAAGCGTTTATGTCACAGCACCACAAGGCGGTGGCTTAGGTATGATGATGATGATGATGATGATGAAAGACTCTGGTTTGGAAGTTAGACACGTACTTAATTGGATAAAAAATTCACCAACTTTTTCTATGGGCAGACTTGACTATGATTACCAACACGAGCCTATTTTATTTACTTGGAATAAATCACATAAAAGGCTAATGAAGGGAACTCATAAAACGAGCTGCTGGTTTATAGATAAACCTCGCGAATGTAAATTGCACCCAACAATGAAACCTATTGAATTAATTTCAAACGCTATTCTTAATTCCAGCGATAAAAACGATATTGTATTAGATTCATTCGGTGGCTCCGGCTCCACGCTTATTTCCTGCGAGCAATTAAACCGCAAATGTTATATGATGGAACTAGACCCTATTTACTGCGATGTAATAATTAAGCGTTGGGAGCAACTAACAGGCGGCAAAGCTGAATTATGCAAAACTCCGAAACAAAAATCCAAGCCCTGATTTTATCAAAAATTGGAAGCCGCTCCGATGTGCGGCTTTTTAGAAATTCGGTGGGCAATGGATTTAGCGGGGTTTTATTGGAATACAAAAACGGAGTGGCAACCCTAGCCAATGCCCGCAGGCAGAACTTTGGGCTATGCCCGGGAAGTGCCGATTTAATAGGTTTACAAAAAATAATAATTACGCCTGATATGGTTGGGCAAAGCATCGCCAAGTTTGTTAGCATTGAAGTTAAGAGCGAGCGGGGCAAGCTGCTAGAGGCGCAGGCTAACTGGCAAATAATGGTAGAAAATATGGGCGGTTACGCGGTGGTGGCTAGGGATTTGGAAGATGTGGCAATTTAAATTTCTATGTTTGAAGAATGTTAGATATTAAAATTCCAAAACGCAAAAAATCAAAAAATGAAATGAAGCAATTAAAAAATGATTTGCGGTTTATGGGTCAAAATTTTATGCTCTTAATTGAAGTTCCTTTTCGCATTTTTGAAAGTTGCGTAAATATGACTGCCGAGGCTATTAAAAATTATCCCCAAAACCCTAAAAATTAGCCCTATTCTTGCCCTTGGGCTATGTTTGCCAGCCCAAAGCCCCAAAAGTGCCACCATCGCCAAATTTGCCTATAAAATAGCCCCAAATTTAGGGGTGTTCCCCAGCCGTTATGAAAAAAATGAAACCTCAAAAAACGCAAAGCGCATTTAAAAGCGGCGGGGAACTCATTTAATATATAAAATTTTTGGGATTTGGGCAAATTTACGGCTTTTAGCGTGATGAAAATCACAAATTTAACGATTTTTTATATAAAAAGTGTAAATATATTGACACTTTGCGAAAAAAAATGTATATTTATAGATATGGAAGCAAAATTTGATAAAAAAGGCAATGCAATAGGCGATGGCAAGCACCACATTAAGCCTATCGTTCTTCAATTCCCGAACCACCCCGAAATTAAAAGTGAAGTGGGTTTTTCTCAAAGCTCTGAAAGCTCCTACGTTTATTATACGAATAAAAATAATGGTAAAAGAATAAGTGTTAGATTCTCAATGCACGAGAATAATGCTGTAAAATTTGGAGACCAATTAAATGGATATTTAGCAACCGAAGACGAAATTCTTTTTCATTTAGGTTTTAAAAAAAGAACTTTTATTCCTGCCGTAGAATTATCAATAGCGCATAATCAAGTTTCATTAAAAAAATTAGACAAATATGAAATGCTTTCTGAAACTTTGGCAGATTTATTCAAACTTGGCGCAGGCGCAGATTTGTCTAATTATTATGGCAAAGTAACTGCTGATTTGAAATTAATAACTGGCAAGCGTGTTAATTCTTACAAAAAGGAATCTAAAAATTTAGTCGGTGAATGGGTTGAGGTTGGCAAATACATTTATGAGGATTTGTAAATGCTAAAAAAAGGAAATCAACGCTTCTGGCTAACATTGCCAGAAAAACTTTTTGCGGATATGAACGCAATGGGTTACATCACGCAAAAAGATATAAGCCATTTTATTTTAATGGCAGTTTCGGAAAAATTAGAACGAGGGCAAAATAGCAATGTTACTCTTAGTGCAGAATATCCCTTAGACTAATGCTCTAGTTCGCTCTTTTAAAATTGTGGATATTTCCACTACCAATTTATCAACATTATGAACGGTGCTTTGAAGTTTGAAAAATTCTTCTCGCGAAATTAAATTCTTTTCTATATTGAAAACTCGCTCCCCAATTTCTTTTACTAGCTTTTCTTCCTCTTTATGCTCGTTTTTAAATTGGTCTAGCGATTTACCCACGCCCTCTGCCTTTGCATCGGCTATTTCTACCTTATGCTCTAATGCCATATATTTTTCGTCTCTCTTTTGCCCGCGTTCTGCGGCTCTTTTTGCTTCACGTTCATCTGATTTATTTATCCAATGTTTTGCAAGCGCGGCTATTGACGACATTGCAATAGTTAAAGCGGCTATGTAAAATTGCCAAACATTATTTATTTCCATAATAAATAAACTAGAAAATTAAAAGCCTAATATCCCAGCATTGAATAATTTTTTTTAATTAAAATGTTTCAATAATCCTAAGTAGCTCTGAACCTTGACGATGTTATTTTCCGAAAATACCGCCTTGCGGAAATTCTGCATTATTCTTTTTCCAATCATTATTCTATTCGGGTAAATATATGCTCCCAAAAATGCAAAACCTTTTGAACTATGCTGCAATTTTATTTTCTTCGGGTGCAATGTCAAATTTAATTCATTAGCCAAAAATTCCCTAACGCTTGAAATCGCATTCAATAAAATATTTTTGTCATTGTCTATAAAAACCATATCATCTACATATCTGCCATACCTTTTTATTTTCAAAACTCTTTTAACAAATTGGTCTAACGGATTCAAATAAACGTTTGCGAATATCTGGCTTGTTAAATTGCCTATGGGAAGCCCGCAGTTGGCCGCTGAACCCATTAAAGATTTATCGGGCGGTAAATCATTCCACGCGCTAGGCAAGCTACGAAATATGGCGGTTTTAATCGGGTCGTTGAAAATAATTTTATGAACCAAAAATTCTATTAGCTCGCATTTGTTTTTCTTCAAACCTTCCATAGTCAATTTAAAAAGAATATCCCTATCTATTGCCATAAAGAAGCCTTTTATATCCAATCGCAGAACCCAAGGATTACCGCATTGCTTCAAAAATTTCTTAACCCTGTTTATTCCAAACAACGTGCCTTTATTTTCCCTGCAACTATAACTATCATAAATAAACTGCCTATCAAATATATTATTTATTCGGTTGTAAATAAAATGGTGAATAACCCTATCCCTAAAATCGGCGGCGATTACTTCACGCTTAACAGGAAAATCATTTATGAAGCAAATGCCCGGTTTAAGCTCATAAGTTTTTGTTTCCAATTCCCTGCAAAGAGAAATCAATTCTATTTCTAAATTATGCTCAAATCTAAGCTGGTTTGTTGTGTTGCGTTTATTTTTCCTAGCGTCAAAATACGCCTTGTGCAATTCATAAAAAATGGGAGAATCTACCAAAGTAAATTCTCCCTCGCAGTCCTTGAGGCAACGCACAGAAAACGAGTTCGCTCTACTATTCGCATTCCTACCGACATCAGCATTATTATAGTTAAGGTTGCGGTTGTAAGCATTACTGGCATCACTAGCCGTAGAACTCCACCAGTTGCCGTTGTTGCCAACATTGTTGAACGTGCTATCGGTATTGCGGTTGCCACGATTTTGCGAAAACTTAAAGAACTCATAAAAAGACCTCTTTTGAATTTCTATGACTTGTCATATACTCGCCGGAATATTATTCGGTGGGAGTGTTTCGCTGGACTGTGAATGG
>JAITFN010000035.1 GCA_031281345.1 Candidatus Fibrimonadaceae bacterium | reverse complement strand
CATAAGAACAGATTAAATAATTTTCTAATTTTGGAGAGCCACGGAATGTAGCTCAGCCTGGTAGAGTACTTGAATGGGGTTCAAGTGGTCGGTGGTTCGAATCCACTCATTCCGATGATAATTGCTCCAGCTATATTATATACCTTTCTTCTGTTTCTTTAAGGATATCCATAAACTCTGACGGAGTTTCAACATCGTTTAGCTCTGAGCTTAATTTTGCTTTTTTGCTCACCAAGTGACTTATTGCAGAAAGTATGTTCAAATGAGGACCAACAGTAAAATCTGGACTTATTATTAAGAAAAACAAACTAACGGGTTTGCCGTCTAAGGCGTTGTACTCTATGCCACTTTCTGAGGTTGCCGCAGCGCAATAAAGCTGCTTCACTAAAGCGGTTCTTGCGTGAGGAATGGCAATGCCGTGGCCAATGCCGGTGCTTCTAACTTTCTCGCGTGCAAAAACTTCGTTCAAAATCTCTTCGCAAATGTCTGGACTAAATTCATCGGAGAGTTTTTGCACCATTTCACGCAAAATATCCTCTGCACTTGTGCTTGACGAGTGGATGACTATATGTTTTTCAGAAAGCTGCTCTGATAAACGAATAATGTTATACATAGTTTAAAGATAGATAATTTAAATGCTATTTGAAGGCATTTAACACCATTTGTGCTTTTTTTGCCTCTGAACTTTGAGGTGAAGAAGATATGACTTTTTGGAGTTGTTCCCTGCCTTGTTTTTCACCTATTTTATTTTTCAAACGCAAACTACCACTCAAAAGCAATGCCGAAGTGGAGAGCTTGGAGCCGAGGCTCCCTTCTATGGCTTGGTCTAAGTAGCTTATAGCCTGCACTGGTTCGTTCTTTGCGCATTCTGCAGCTTTACGCAGCAATGCCTCCTGTACTTTTATGGGCTTTGCTTGCCAGGGAGTTGACTGCCTAGAAGTTGTTGGTCTGAAAGATGGTTCTATTTTTATTTTGTAGGGTTTTTTATTTTTTTTTTCGCCCCCTAAAAGGCTGGCAAACAAAAAGGTGAAAAACAAAAGCAATGCGCACGCGGCAGAAAGAGAAGCCAAACCACCAGTGTTAAAATCTGGAACGTGCTCTGCATCTAGGTCTCTCAAAAAAATATAACTCTTAAATTCTGGGCTTTCTGATTTGCGCTCTTTGTACAGTTTCATTTGCGCACGCCAATCTCTGAATTGTTCCGAATAAGCAAGGCAAGGCTCAAGATTTTCATTGCAATTATTTTGCTGCAACCAGCTTGAATAGATAGCCTCTGCCCTAGGCTCCACCTCTCCTAACGCGTTGTATTTGCGCTGCGTTTCAAAAAATAAGTAAAAAGATGCGCCAGCAATGGCAACAGCTATAGTAACAAGAAGAGTACGCAAAAACTTCACAACGGTAGAATATAGTAAATGCTTGTTAACTCACAACCTACTAAAGCTCCATTCCAAAAATCCTTATTTCTGAAATTGCCAAATCATCGTTTTTTGAGTCATTTTGCATAGCTTTAAGTTCAAACATAAGCTCGGTAACTTCTACAGGAGTCCAAGGCACGTATTGAACGCCAAGTTTGTCTTCCAAAGAAATTTTCCGCACGGAAGACTGCTCATTTACCTTATGTTCCTTAACTGTGGAATTGGCATAGCGAATCCAAATGTCTTTTGGCTTGTTGTATTTTTGAAAATTGTCCCAATCGCTTTGGTCGCCTATGGCTATGCCTAAATTGCTTATAAAAACAGGTTTTGTAAATCTTATTGTCACCAAAATTCCGTTATTTGCCTTTAACGCTGAATTTTTTTGAATTATCCAAGCTGTACCCAGATTTCCGTCAAAAAGCGAATTTATGGAAATTTCCGAAGGAACGCTTTGCAGCATCCACGATTGGTTTGGTTTTAAATAATTGATAGCCGGTAAATTTTCTGGCGGTTTTTTAAAAGACAAAAGAATCACCATTATCACCAACAAAAATGGCAAAATAATGCATAGAATAAAAAACATTATGCGCTCTGCTTTTGAAAGCCTGCCAGCAAGAGATTTCGGGGGCTCTTGTGTGGTTGTGCCATTCATAATATTTTTTAATTCTTCTATAAATGTGGCAAATGTTCTGTAACGTTGGTCGGTTTTTTTCTCAAGGCATTTGAAAATTATTTTTTCCAATTCTTCTGAAACTTCATCATTCTTTTTTCTTAAAGATTTGGGAGCCTCTTGCAAATGCCTGTTTAAAATGGAAAGCGATGCTCCACCCACAAAAGGAGGGTCGCCAGTGAGCATTTCGTAAAAAACTATTCCAAAGCTGTAAATATCACTTTGATGCGTTACATTTTTGTTTTGGCATTGCTCAGGAGACATATATTCCGGCGTTCCCATTGTCATGCCTGGGTTTGTGAGCCTCTGCGAGTGAGTTGATATTGAAATTCCAAAATCTATTATGCAAACTTCGTTATTTTTCTTTATCATTATGTTAGAAGGTTTTATGTCTCTGTGAATAACTTCGCGTTCGTGCGCATATTCCAAGCCTCTTGCTATTTGCCAAGCTATGTAAATGGCACGCTTCACAGTCAATTTTTTTTCTCTTTTGATAATATCGGAAAGGGACTCTCCCTCCACGAATGTCATCGCTATGAATATTTTGTCGCCTTGCTTTCCAAAGTCATAAACCGTTGCCAAATTTTGATGATTTAATTCCTTCATTGCCTGTGCTTCGCTGTAAAAGCGTTTTTCGGCCTCTTTTTCCTCTTCGCTATCGCCCTCTATATGCAAAACCTTTAAAGCTACAATCCTGTTCAGCTTAACTTGCCTTGCCTTGTACACGCTTCCCATGCCACCCTTTCCGAGTACGCCAAGAAGTTCGAAGTCTGCATTAAAAGGTCTTGGGAAAATTTCGCTGCTCATTGTGTTGTAATATAGTAAATTAGTGGCTACTATAGTAAAGTAATTTAAACTAGGTTAATGCTTTGGTTATCTTGTAGCGGAGGCTTGTGTTGTTTTCTAAGAAAAAAAACGTTAGAGCAACCTGAGACACAGACAACCTGCTCTCTTTTTGAGCGCAGATAAATTGTTTTAAAATTTCCTCTTTGTAGCTTGTTTTATTTCTGTTGTTTTTATCAAAGCTTATCAGTTCGGGTTCCACAATTCCTTTTTCGTCTATAAATTTTCTGAAACTCTCGTCTATTTTACTATCATATACAATAAAAGTTTCTAATATACCGCAGGCTATGTTAAAAGCTGTTTCGTGGGTTATGCTGGCTTCTGCATCACCTAATTTTTTGTTGAAGCTGCCAAAAACATTGAAGGAGTGCCCATCGGTGTTATCAACAAATGCGACATAAAATAGAGCCGCTACTATATGCCTATCCAATCTATCGTCCTCTTTTATGTCAAGGCATTTTCTATATCTTTTTCTTTCGTTTTCGTACCTGCTGTACACAGTTTCTTTAAAGCTCCTGTTGCTTTCTTTAGGTTCTACTCTGTGCCAGCTGTGGCGGATATCTAGCGGTTTTTTTATTTCTTTCTCTGCCGTAGATTCCCATAGTTTGTAAAAAACTTCTCTGTCCATAAAAAATTACCAAGAGCTTTTGCGTTCACGCCATTTAATTTCTTTTACATCTGTTTCTTCATTTGTAGGTTTTAGCAATTCTTTTACCTGCGATTCCTTAGCTTCGTCAAAATTATCTGGGTTATCGCCTACAATCTCAATGACTTTCAGAGAAAGTGTTTTTGCTGACATTTTAAATACTCCTTTTGGTTGTGGATGCCTAGGGGATAAGGTAGAAAATTTATTATTGTCTGAACCAGAATAAACAGAATGAACCTCATTTATTGGCTTTGTTTCTACTTTTTCTATATTCTAAATTATGGTTAGCAAGAAAATATCATTGTATTTAGATACTTCCGTTATAGGCGGGTATTTTGATAAAGAATTTGAGCAAGATACTCGTTTGCTTTTTGAAAATATAAAAAATGGGAAATATGATGCTTTCATTTCAAGTTCTGTTATGGAAGAATTGAAAAAAGCACCGGAAAAGGTAAGAAATATTTTAAATGAAATAAATTATACTCTTATAAAAGTGACTGCTGAATGTGAAGCATTGGCAGATGAATATATTAAAGAAGGCGTTGTTGGCGCAACTAATAGAGAAGACTGTATCCATATTGCAACGGCAACGGTTAATAATATTGATGTTTTAGTTAGCT
>JAITFN010000006.1 GCA_031281345.1 Candidatus Fibrimonadaceae bacterium | reverse complement strand
AAAGGCAAAGCCAGCTTCAAAATGATTTTTGCCCCTATAGCTCAGCAGGATAGAGCCCAGGTTTCCTAAACCTGTTACCCAAGTTCGAGTCTTGGTGGGGGTAGTAAATGTCCGAATATAGTTTAGAATATCCCAGAGCCTTGGATGCAGAAGTTTGGCTTTTGGGAGGTATTTTGCAAGACCCAAAAATACTGGGAGAAATTACTCTTATTTTAAGGCACGAGGGAGAATTTTATCTTGAAAAACATCAGGCTGTTTGGAATGCAATGGTGAAACTTTACAGGGAAGACAACCCCATTGACGTGCTGACCATTGCAGATGTTTTGGAAAGAGAGGGCAAACTTTTGGCCGTTGGCGGAAAGGATTACATTTTTTCGCTTATGGAGTCTGTTCCAAGTGCTGCGAATGCCGACTATTACGCAGAGATAATCCGCGGCAAATATATTTTGCGCAGATTAATTTCAACTTCAAACGAAACCATAAAAGAATCACTTGCTCCCGAAGCAACAACAGAAGATGTTTTGCAGTCAGCAGAAAAGCGAATTTTTGACCTGACCACCGACCAAGTAAAGGAAAACGTGGAGCACGCAGGCGATGTTGCAAAAGATGTTATGGATATGCTCGCTATGCGCAGGCACGACCAATTTTCTGGTTGCCCAACAAATTTCAAAGACATAGACAATTTGACAAATGGGCTTCAAAAAGCAAACTTGATAATTTTGGCCGCAAGACCCTCTATGGGAAAAACAGCCTTTGCGCTTAACATAGCTACCAATGCCGCTAGGCTTGGAAAAACAGTTCTGTTCTTTAGCCTTGAAATGACGGCTCAAGACTTGGTGATGAGAATATTGAGCTCAATGGCAGAGTTTGACCAAAGCAGGCTTAGACAAAGTGGCAGAGTGGATTCAGAAACAACCAGAGTTCTACTCGCAAGAGCCAACGAACTCTCAACAATGCCGCTCTATATAGACGATTCAAGCGAGGTTCGTACTTTTGATTTGGTTTCAAAATGCAGGGTGTTCAAAAGAAAACACGGCAATAATTTGGATTTGGTGGTGGTGGATTATTTGCAGTTAATCAAGGTGAGAGGCGATGCAGAAAGCAGAGCAGTTGCCGTTGGCGAAGTTTCTTATTCCTTAAAGGTGCTTGCAAAAGAACTCGATGTTCCAGTGCTTGCTCTTTCCCAGCTCAGCAGAAAAGTGGAAGACCGTCACCAGAGCGCGGGCAGGCCCCAGCTTTCGGATTTGCGCGATTCAGGCTCCATAGAGCAAGATGCAGATATGGTTTGGTTTATACACCGCCCCGCAAAGGAAAAAGAAAAAAAGAACAAAGCCGATGGTTTCACCATGTCCGAAGAAGAAAGGCGGCAGGCATTTTTGCTCGTTGCAAAAAACAGAAATGGTCCAACCACCGATATTGAACTTGAATTCCACGAAAAGATAACCACATTCAAAGACCACCTATACACGTCTGCACCTTACCCAGGCGATACTGGTTTTAACGGAGCTTATTGATGAGAATATTATTATCTCCCATTATAGGCTTAGGTATGGCGGTTGTTGAGGGCATTGCTGCCATTGGCGAGATAGTTGTTCTTTTGCTTTCCACCCTTAAAAGGCTCCCATATTTGCCACGCGTTATGAGCTTGACTATAAGGCAGATGATTTCCATAGGTGTTTCCAGTTTGCCCTTGTTATTTGTCACTTCTATTTTTACAGGAATGGTTGCAACCGTGCAGGCTCAGTTTCAGTTTAGAAATTTGGTTCCAGATAAATTTGTTGGAACCGCTGCTTGCAAAATGATTTTAATTGAACTTGGACCAATTCTAACCGCTCTTGTTTTAGCAGGTCGCGTTGGGAGTGCCCTTGCCGCAGAAATAGGCACAATGAAAGAAAAAGAAGAACTCGCGGCTTACGAGGTGTTGGGACTAGATCCTTTGCGATATTTGGCTTTGCCCAGATTTGTTGCTTTTTTTGTTATGCTTCCAGCTCTTAGCGTTATTTCAAATTGCCTTGCGCTTATAGGCGGTTGGCTTGTTTGCATTCTTGCGTTAGATATAACAAGCTATACTTATTACACCGGAATGCAATATATGTTTGACATAAGGGATTTGTTTTCTGGAGTGCTGAAATCTTTTGTGTTTGGAACTCTAATTTATCTTTTGGGTTATTACCACGGCTTGCACGCTGGCTCTGGAGCCAAAGGCGTTGGGCTTGCCACTATGAGCGTGGTGGTTAGCTCTTGTGTTTGCATTTTGATTTTTGACTTGATTGTTGCGATGCTTATTTTTAGTTGAAAAACACACAATATTGACAAAATGTTGTTAAATCCTTGACAAAACAATAATTTTTTTCTATATTTAAAGAAAATTTTGAATAGAGGATATCTGTGATAGGAGTAGTAGTAAAGCCAAATGAACCTTTTGAAAAGGCTTTGAAGAGATTTACAAAATCTTGTGAGAAAAACGGAATCATTTCCGATGTCAAACAACATCAAAGATTTGAAAAGCCATCCGAAAAAAAGAAACGCATTCACACTTCTGCACGCCGCAAATTGCTAAAAGAACTTGCGGAACAGCACAAGAAACGTTTATATTAATTAAAACGTCTGAACCCCGATTCATAGGATTTTCCGATTCTCTCGATTTTGAGGAATTTCGAGTGTAATTGGAAATCCTTTAATCGGGAGAAGAATCGGGGTTCTGACTAAATTACTATTACTTCAACTTGTAAACTGGTATTTTTCCCTGCTTATTGACACGAGCACCTTTTGCATTCACAAGCAAAGTATTTTGGGTTTTGTTGTCTAGGCTAATGTTTTGAACTGAGTTTTGAACGAATAGCTCCTTATAAACAGGCTCCGTTGGCTTTTTGATTGAGATTTGCTGAACGGCGCTTGCGCCCAGATTCTCTGCAGAATTCAAAACCGGAATTCCATATTGCATAACGGCAAGGAGCTGGTAGCCATCTGTTGTTTTTTGGCTTGCCAAAAAGTTTAGCTCTTCTGCGGTTAAGCCTTGGTTTTTTCCATACCAGTCTGATATCTCTTTTGTGTCTAGGCTTTGCACAGACAAACCAGCTCTTTTTGTGGAAACAGAAAATACATCGCCGTCTCGGCTTACAACCAAGCTAATGGAAGTTCCAGCCTCGCCACGCAGGTGGCTAACTTGGTTTTCTGGTTCAATGGCAGAAAGCTCGGTTCCGTTTGCAGAAACTATTAAGTCTCCAGCTTGCAGCCCAATGCTTTCGGCAGGGGAGTTTGGAATAACTCCGACAATTTTCACGCCGGCTTTGCCAGTCCAAACGGATATGCCAAGCCCTCCGAAAGTTTCGGATTCGCCGGCAACAGCCACTGTTGCAAGAGCGGCTGAGATGAGCAGAGATGTGATGACCTTCTTCATAATGTTCTCCTTTGGGTTAGTGTTTGTGATTCTGTTTGGCTTTCGCTAAAGCCTCAAGGTTCTCTTTTAAAAATTCTTTTGTCACTGTGTGGGTTATTCGTTTTAGAGCCTGGTCCCTAAGCTGCCGCACCCTTTCGTGAGATATGTTCATAGTTTCGCCAACTTCTCTGAGCGTTTGCGGAGCATTTAGGCCAATGCCGTATATACCAGCTAAAACACTGTACTCTCTTGCAGGCAAGGCTTTCAATATATCTCTAATGCCATCTTCTATGGCTTGAATTTCAGAGCTGGATTCCGGGTCTGCTGCGGTGGCATCCGGCAGGGATTCTGCATAAGAGGATTTGCTATCCACATTGAGCGGGCTATCTATGCTAACTCCTTTTTGCCCTAGCTGAATTAAATCCATAACCGCTTCGCTAACCTCTTGACCCTTAGCTTGCTTTTTTAAACCTTTGCGAATGCGCAAATGCTGATTTGCAGGCAAGCGAACCAAATTTCCCTGTTCGTTTATAGCCCTTGTTATATAGGCTTTAATCCACCATACGCCGTAGCTGATGAACTTTAAGCCTCTTGTGCTGTCAAAAGACTCTATTGCCCTAATTAGGCCCATTGCGCCTTCGCTGACCAAATCTGGCAGGGGAATGGGGCAACCTCTATACTGAATTGCCACTTTTAGCACAAAACGCATATTGGCATCCACTATTTTTTGCCTTGCTATGGGGTTGTTTTTATTTTCAAATAGCCAAGCTTCCTCTTCTCTTGACAAGGGAGAGGTTCTGCGAATATCATCTAGATATCGCTTTAATGTGGCATCGGTCGAGTCTATATGCACTGCTACCCAGCAATTAAATGCAAGTAATTTAGAAAAATATACAAAAATGAGCCAATAGGACAAAAAAAAATTTATTTTTAGCTTTACAATGATAAAAGAACCTTCAGTTTCAGTTTGGAATAAGTTTTGGGGCAAAAAGAAAGATTTGGATAAAGTGTATCCGTCTTCTCCTTCTGTGCTTAAAGCTATTTTGAGCCAAGGTTCTGTGAAGGGGCTTCGCATTTTGGAAGTTGGAGCTGGTACCGGCAGGGATAGCTTGGCGCTCGCAAGTGCTGGTGCCCAGGTTTATATTTTGGATTATTCCGAGGAATCTTTGAAAATAGCGAGTTCTCTTGTGGCTCAGGCTCAGGGAAACCTGCATTTGGTTCAAGGAAATGCCTTTAATTCGCCATTTCCAAGCGAAACCTTTGATATTGTTTTTCACCAGGGCTTGGCAGAGCATTTCAGAGACCCCCTACCCTTGATAAAGGAAAACGCCCGTTTGCTCAAAAAAGGCGGTTTTTGCCTCTGTGACGTGCCTCAAACTTTTCACCTTTACACGCTATTAAAGCATATTTTAATAGCCTGCAATAAGTGGTTTGCAGGGTGGGAAACAGAATTCACTATGCCTCAACTGAAAAAACTTATGAAAAATGCCGATTTAGAGGTTGTTTACTCCTATGGCGACTGGATGAGGCCAAATTTGATTTACCGCATTTTTAGGGAAATTGGCTTTAAGCTAGGGATTGAATTGCCAAAATACCCCTTGCAAGGAACAGCTTACCAAAAGTTGAAAGATAAATTGCTGGATTTCATAAGTGGTTGCAAAATAAGCAATTACACTCAGGTGTGCATAGGGGCTATCGGGAGGAAGAATTGAAAATATTGATTTTGAACTACCGTGATAGAACGCACCCTTTGGCGGGTGGGGCAGAGGTGCATTTGCACAAAATTTTTGGCAAACTTACGGAATTAGGCCATGAGGTAATTTTATTTACAACCAGTTACAAAGGCGCAGCAGATATTGAAACCATAGATGGAATTAGGGTTGTCCGCTGTGGTTCGGATGCCCGTTTTCAAATTAATGTTCTTATGAAAGTCCCAAAACTCATAAAAGAGCTTAAACCAGATATCATCGTTGAAGATTTGAACAAGTTACCCCTATTCTCCCCTTATATAACAAAACTCCCTAAGTTAATACAAATTCACCACTTATGGAAATCTAGCATATTCAAAGAAGCCTCTTTTCCAGTTGCTTTTGCCGTGTGGCTTGGAGAGAGGCTCATTCCTCGTGTTTATAAAAAATGCCATTTTGCTGCTGTTAGCCCAAGTGCGAAAAAGGAGCTTTGTGAACTTGGGATAGCAAAGGATAAGGTTTCTGTTATTTACAACGGTACAGAAACTGAGTATTTGGACGCAGAAAAAGTTAGAGATAAGTCATTGTATTTCCTATGGTTAGGAAGATTTAGAAAATATAAAGGTGTGTGGGTAGCCCTTGAAGCATTCAAGATTTTTTCTGAAAAGCATCCAGATGTTAAGCTTCTATTTGCGGGTTCTGGTCCCGAAGAGCAAAAACTTCGGGAAAAGGCAAAGATGTGGGGTTTGGAGAGCAAGGTGGAGTTTTTGGGTATGGTAGAGGCAGAAGAAAAGATGGAGCTTATGGGCAAGGCTCTTGGGCTTTTGCAAACCAGCTACAAGGAGGGTTGGGGTTTAACCGTTATTGAGGCTGCGGCTTGTGGAACAGCGAGCATAGCGAGCAATGTGTCTGGGCTTTGCGATAGCGTTAAAGATGGCGTAACTGGTTTGCTTTTTAAGGCGGGAAATGCAGCTGATTGCGCAAAAAAAATGGAAATGCTTTGCGATAACGCTGTTTTGAGGAATAAACTGGAAAGCGAAGCCCGCGGCTATGCCGGGTCCTTTGACTGGGGAAATTCGGCAAAAGAAACCCTGTTTTTGATGCAATCTTTACTAAATTGAAAAACGGATGGTATGAAGAATTTTGCGATATTTCTGATTAAATTGCTGGTTTCAGCGGTGCTTTGCTTTTTTGTTTGGGAAAGCATTGATTCTACACCCGAAATACATTCCGCCAATTTTTCAAATATAATGAAAAACATAGAGTATAAGTATTTGGTTTTTGCCCTGTTTTGCATATTTTTATCGTATTTTTCCGGTTGTTTTCAATGGAAGCTGCTTCTCGTAACTCAAAATATTAAAATGACTTATATAAATTTGCTAAGGTTTTATTTCGTTGGTTCCTTTTTCAATAATTTTATGCCCGGCAATGTTGGCGGCGATCTAAAAAAGATTTACGATATAAATCAAAATTCAGGGGAAACTGTTGGGGCGGCAATTTCTGCCACGGTTTTAGACAGGCTTTGTGGGCTTTATATTTTGTGCGCTTTTGCGCTTGCCGTGGGTTTTGCGTTTTTTTGGAAGGACCCAAGCCATAAATATTTTCTTTTGCCTTCTTTGCTTATTTTCATTGGATTTTCATTTGCAATAGGTATGCTTTTTAGCCGCAGGTTTGGAGACTTGATTTTTGGGAAAATGCTCTCTTTTTTAGGCGAGCGTGTTTTGCACTTGCATAGAAGGTTTCAGGCTTTTAGAACAAATAAGCTTTTATCACAGCTTTTTTTGCTCTCTACGGTCACTCAGGGTTTGAGAGTTTTATCTCATTATTTTTGTGCTTTGAGCATAGGGGTTTACATTGACGTTAGTTGGTACTTCTATTACATACCCCTTGTAGCCATAGTGAGTGCTTTGCCAATTTCAATAGGCGGATTTGGACCTAGGGAATTTATGGCTCAGTCTCTTTTCGCAAGAGTTGGGGTTGGTTCTATGGAAGCGGTTATAACGCAACTTTTGGCCTATTTGGCAAATTTGATAGTTAGCCTTATAGGCGTAGCAGATTTTTTATTTAGACATAAGCCCAAGCCCTAAATTTAGTTCAGGTATGACATTAAATACGTTGTTTATAACGACTATGGTGACAATATGGAAGTTTATTCCAAATACGGAATTTTATTACGATTACGTTACAATAACATTAAATAATCGTTAAAATGACATAAAAAACCATATTTTTATTGACAAATTTGTTGAAAATTTTTACATTATAGCTATTGATAATTGTTTTATGAGGTAATTCATGAGTAAAGTTAAAATTTTGACTACGTTACTTCTTTTTATGGCGGTTATGTGTTCAGCATTAACTCCATGGGGTGTACCAAATTACGTGGATATTGCAGCCTATGCTGTAAATGATTATTCGCAATACCGTATTCATAATAACCCAAGACTTTATGATCTTTCACGCTCTATTAAGCATAAAAATGCATTTATTAACCAATTGCAAAATAAATTGAATGCAAAATATCCGAATGTTTCTTCAACTCTAAGGTATAATAGAGAAAATTCTACAGCTACTAGAGCAAATTTTTTAAACGATAATACCAATTTAAGCGAGTTTGTGTTTTTTTCTGGACATGGTGATTATAACTCTTTATATCTATATGAGTCGGTACTTCAAGCTACTGCACCTAATGTTACAAAAACTTTTGGTGATTATACGAGATGGGTAATTTTTGATGCTTGTTTAACGCTTAATGCTTCTCCACTGTATCTTGCGAGTTGGTTATTTGATGGAGCTCATGTTATTTTGGGAAATCGGTCAATTACTTATGAATTTCCCAATTCTAGTAACCCTGCTGGTTATAGCGAAAACATATTTAATGTATTTACTACACGTTTTGTAACTAATGGAGAAGCAATTTGGTCTTCGTATTACAATGCCGTTAGGGAAACTGTTTACATAGTCGGTGGGTATGGAGTAGAACCTGCCATTGCTTTTTTGGCTGGCAATGCGGATAATGGGAAGGCTGTGAATTTTTCTGAAGAAAAATTGCAAAATGTTTATAATGGTCCCTTCAATTATAAATACGGAGCAACTAATCTTACAATAAATTGGCGTTCTCAAACTTACGGTAAACCAGAATACTAATCAAAGGAGATATCAAAATGAAATGCATTCCAACAATAGTTTTAATTTTTGCATTATTTGCTAGTGCGCAACCAGTAGTTAAACTGCAATCTCATGTTCAATCGTATTTACAAGAAAGAAGTAACAAGCATCGTTCTGGTTTGCTTTCTGCAAAGGATTATAGTTCTAATTATGAGGAATCTAAAGAAGGCGGGCGTATACAATTAATATCATTTGAAAATCCGTCCCTATCTTGGAAAGAATCTTTTAGTGAAATAAAAAGAATAGTTTCTGAAAACGTTGGAAAAAATTTCAAATCAGTAAATTATTACGACAATTATGTTTCTTTGGATTCGTGTAAAAGCGATTTCAGAATGGATATAAATAATTTAAAGAAAAATCAAAATCAGGAATCTAAAAAGTTGCTTAAGCATTTATTTTCTGATGAAATTGCCAAACAATTCGATTTATTCGTGGTCGGCACAGAATACTTTGGAAGTATGCCAATTCCGCAAATTACAGAAAATAGTTATGAAAAATACATCAGCGGTAAAAATCCACCAAAAAATGTAGATACTTTACAGAGAGGAAGTGAAAATGGCTATATATTGTTATTCCAACGTGTATATAAAGGCAGAATAATTAGGAGTACTGATAATTATCTAAATGTATTTATAGATAAAGATGGACGTATTAAAAATATGGAAATGGCTTGGCAAGATTTATTTTCAATAGAAAAATTCACGACAATTGCTAATAGTAATTCAACAGAAATTATAGAAACATTAGAGTCTGTTGTGAAGTCAAATTATTCTTCTGTGATTATAATGGGTGATACTCTAGCTATTAAAACTCTTGACGTGAACGGTGTAGCTAAGGCTTGGTGCAAGGAAATAATTGAAGGTAAAAATGTATTATTTCCATGTTTATCATATTCTATAAGCATTGAAATTTCTAACGGTGAAACTAAATATCCTGTTATAGATGTTCCTTATTCCCTTAACTATAAAAGAGAATTTATGGGAATTGCGCAATCGTCTTACATTAACCGTAAATAAGGAGGTACAAAACCATGCTTAAAATTCTTATGTTTTCAATGATGATTTCATTTGCTCTTTTATGTTTGAGTAATTGTAGCAATTCAGAACCTTCAAAACCTTCTGACTCAAATTTAAGTATAGAATGCCTGAAAAAAGCGAAGAAACCGCTTGTTGAAGTTGAAGTATTTGAAAGTGAAAAACTTGCTATATTGACCAATTCAAACAGTAAAACTCATATTCATTTGGACGAAATTACATTAAATTGTGCGGCAACGGATCCTAGATTTAAAATTAATCATATTGTTGATATGGATACTTTGAAACTTGATGGAGTGTATTATAATGGTGGTTTGGCCAAGTGCAACTGTCTTTCATCTTTGGATTTAACCATTGAATCTATAGCTATAGGCGATAATATTAAATACCTTAGTTATACCGATCATGATCAACCTCATATCTATACAACAATTTTTCCAGTAAAATATGAATAGTTAAAAATATTAGTGTGGTAATTCATAAACCGTATCATAGGAGAGCATAATGAAAAAAGCCTTTAAATTCTTGTTCGTTGTAGTGATTTTAATTAGCGGAGCCATAGCTACCGAAACCGAAAAATTCGGAGGGCTTGGTATATCCGTCTGGACAAGCAAAAACGGAGTAGAAGTCGCTGGCGTTATTCCAAATTCACCTGCCGAAAACATTGGTCTGCAAGCTGGGGATTTAATAGTTTCTGCAAACGGAACAGAGTTTTCTTCTGTGGAACCATCGTTGCAGGTCAATTATTTGCGTGGTGAAGCAGGGAGTACTGTAAACTTAGTTGTGGAAAGGGGTGGCGAGAAAATAACGCTTTCTGTAAAAAGGGTAGATATTTCCGTGCAAAACTTGGAGGCAAATGTTATCTCTATGTGGTACGGCAAGAACAGCGGTTTAAGCGCAGAAGAAATTAGCCATTTGGCAAACCAAAAAATTGACGAAGGCTATGATCTTTTGGGTGTTATGCAATATGGTATGCCTATCGCAAGGAATGCTGAAAACCTAAACGTAGAAGCTGTGCAGCACGTTTCTGTGAAAAAAACGGTAGAAAAAATAAAATTGCCAGACGTAAAAGTTGTCGTTCTGAATGATCAAAAAAAGCTTTCGTTAGTGAATGCAAAAGGTATTCACGTTAAAAAACAGAATTCGCTATTGTTGTATAGGGCTAAATAATTCTTGTGAGTTAATTAGCCCTTGCAATAAGCATTAAAAACAGAGCTTCGCTCAAAATTGCCTTTTTCAAAACATCAAGCGATACGCTTTCGTTTTCTCCGTGGGCATAAGTTTTTGGGTCGCTCACTCCTGTTAGCAGAATTGGCATTCCCTTAAAAGCCTTGCTTATAGCAGGAACCATTGGTATGGAAGCTCCGCAGCCTTTGAGAATTGGTTTTTTGCCATATTCCTTTTCCAAAGCGCGGAGCATTTTTTTGAAAAACGGATGTTCGGTTTTTGTTTCCCAAGGCTCGGCGCTTCCGCCTTCGGTTTTAATAGAGAGGTTCAAACCCCAAGGGCAAGAAGCTTTTATATGTTTTTTTGCAGAGTCCAAAACTTTTTTCACATTCATTCCGGGTGGGATTCTTATGCTTACCCTTGCCCAAGCGCAGTTTTGCAGAACATTGCCAGCGTTTTTTCTGTTTCCGGCTTCCATTGCGGTCACTGTTATGCTGGGCTCTCTCCATATTGATTTTAGAATGTCTTTTTCTTTTACGAGCAGTTTCAAGGATTTTTGCAGCCCACATTCTTTTTTTAATTCTTTGTAGCCATATAGTTTGGATGTTTCTAAAACATCTTTTGGTACAGGCGGCATCTTTGGGAATTTGATTTTCAATTTTCCCTTTTTGTCTGTTAAAGATGCGAGTATGTGTGAAAGCCCTTGGGCGGCATCTGGGATTGGTCCGCTCCAAACCCCGCTGTGCAGAGGTTTTCCCATAGATTTCACATTTATCTCCAGTGCCACCATTCCTCTCAGCGAGGTTTCAATGGAGGGAATCGTCTCGCTCCAATTTGAGGAATCGCAGATAACGGCAACAGAGCTTTTTAAGTCTTTGCACTCCTTTATCAATTTCCCTAAATTTGGGCTTCCACATTCTTCTTCACCTTCAATTAAGAATTTCAAGGTGGGGCAGTTTTCGCCAAGAATTTGTTTTGCCATTAATGCAGCAGCCCAATGAACCACAATTCCCGCTTTGTCGTCTGCTGTGCCTCTGCCATATAACCTGCCATTTCTTATTTGCGGTTCAAAAGGAGGGGAGAGCCAAAGGTTTTCGCGCATCGGTGGTTGAACATCGTAATGGGCGTAAAGCAGGGCAGAGGGCAAATTTGGATTTCCCTTTAACTCCGCAAATATAGCGGGATGCTCTGTTTTTTCTCCTAAAAAACGAACCGTGTCAAAATTGCTGTTTTTGAACAGTTCAAATACGGCATCGGCGCATTTTTTAATTTGGTTTTTATCAAAACCTTCAAAACTTATTGAAGGTATTTTCACCAAATCCATTAAGGCTTCTATGTGCTTTTCCATACTAGTTCCTCCGAGTGTTGTGGTTTTTTGCGAGCATCTATAACTACTTGGTTATTCTCATTTAAAGAAATATCGCTTGCGGGATTTGAGCGGGTAAAGGCTGTCCATAGCAAGTTCTCCAAGTTTTTATTTGTGAACTCAGCATCATCGCACAGAATAACAAGTGGGAATTTTTCTGCCTCTATTTGGTTTTCCCATTTATTTTCTTGAACAACAAAAATTCCCTTGATAGGCGAAGCACTGCCCAATTCTCTGAGCGGTTCTCCCGCTGCAGCAAACACCGCTTTTGAACCGTGGTTCAAACTCTCTCCTGTGTAATCTAACGTGTCTGTGCTTGTGCTTTTATGTATGTGAATATCTCTTTTAATATTTATTCTGCATAAAATATGTTCAAAAAAATCAGGGATGTTTTTAACGGATAAATTTGGATTATCCTCTTTGGCTGCTATGAACAAATATTTTGCAAGCGACAACTGCCCAAAACCCAAAATGGCATTGCTCTGAGTTAGCAGTTCAAGAGGTTCTTTTCTATTGTACGGCAAATAACGCTCGCTTCCAAGTGCCAAAAGCAAAGGGTGAACACCTGCGGCATCTACCGCATTGACCTCGTGTACGCCCGGAAGTATTCGGGGAATTAAAGGCGCGGTTATTTTGTGAATCAAATTTCCGAAAATTGTGTCTTCTTGTGGAGGGCGACCAACAACGGTAAATGGAAACACCGCATCTTTTCTTGCAAAAACCTTGTGAACTTTTAAGTATGGAAAAGGGTGTTGCTTGGAATAATAACCCAAATGGTCTCCAAAGGGACCTTCAGATTTTAAGTCGCTTTGCACTTCTCCCAAAATGCAAAAATCAGCTTCGGCAGAGATAAGCCAATCTTTGTACCAAGCATATCTAAAAGCTCTTTTTGCAAACATTCCAGCAAATGCAAGCTCTGGAACCGAGTTTGGAAGTGGCATAATTGCGGCAAGGGCGTGCCCCGGATGCCCACCTATAAAAATGCTCACTTTAAGTTTTTCGCCCCTTGCAAGAGCTTCTTGGTGATGAATTCCAATACCTCTGTGAATTTGGTAGTGCAAGCCACATTCCTCGTTTTGTTTGTATTCATTGCCGCTTATCTGCACCCTGTACATTCCCATATTTGAATGCCGCCAAGATTTTTTGCCTGGTTTCACTGTTAACACTTGGGGCAGAGTTAAAAAAGCCCCTCCATCGTGAGGCCAGCATTTTATCTGCGGCAAATCGGAGAGGGAAATTTCTCGGTGCATAACGGGCTTGCTTAAGGCACGGCAGGGCAGGCAGTGCAAAAGCCTCGCCAAGTTTTTCAAATTGAATTCTGGCAAGCCTTTGAGTAGCAGGCTCGCTCTTTTTTCGCTTCCAAACAAATTGCACACCGCTGGAAAAGGGCTCCCTTCCACTTTTTCAAAAAAAATCGCAGGTTCTTTGTTTGCAAAAGCCTTGAGTGCCATTGAGGGCATAACCAAATTAGGGGACACAGGTTCTTTTATGCGGACAAGCTCGCCATTCCTTTCCAGCATTTCGCAGGCTTTGCGGGTTATGGAAGTCATTTTTTGTTTTTTATGTTTTCCAAAACATTTTGCAATTTATTTCTGATTTTTAACAGAGTATGGCTGTCTTTGCTAGCTTTTTTAACGGTTTTTGTCTGTTTGGAAGGTCTCTCTACCACCGGTCCTTCTTCGCCAGCTACTTTCCCTTTGATTTCTTTTGCTGTTTCAATATCGCTTTGCTTATAGATTCTTTTGCCGTTTGCATTTTTTTTAGGGTTAAGTTCGGGGTGCTTTTTTTCCCATGAGTGCAAAATATCAACAGGAACGCCTATTTGCTCTGCTGCCTCGCTACTTGAAAAATACAATTTTTCGGTTGCCACCTGCCCGTATTTCATGGGGTGTAATATAGTAAATTGGTTTTATTTTTTCTAAATTATAAAAATATATAATAATAACCTATGGAAAGCGATAATAAAAATTCTGGATTTAACGCTGGTCAATCAAAAACTGGCAGCTTAGCGCTTGACGTGGTTTTAATAATTGACCGAAGCGGGTCAATGGCAGGAACCGAAGGTGCCATGAAACGTGGATACAATAAGATGATTGAGTACTTATCGCGACTAGGTAAAAACATAACTATTTCTACCATACTCTTTGACGATTGCGAGCACATTGATATTGTCTGCAACGGACAAAAAGTAAATGAAATTAAAAATGACATTCCATTTGAAGCAGGTGGTTCAACTGCCAAATACGATGCTATTGGGATTGCCGTTGAATACGAGAATGAAAGAAAAAAAGACCCGAAAAATCCATTTCCAAATGCCGATGTTTTGTATTTGATGGTCTCTGATGGAGACGAAAATGCAAGTGTTAAATATGATGAACCAGGAATCCAAAAGGTAATGGACGCTGAGCGTTCTCGCGGATCTGACGGCAAGGGGAAGCGAGAATTTGGATTTATCAATGAATTTGGTATTTACTCCAGTAAAATTCAATCTACAATGAATGTTGATGAAAATCATTTGCAAATTTTCTTGCGAAGCGATAAAGGAATAAATGCTTTGTTCCAAACTGTGGACATCGCGGTTGAAAACATGTTCTCGGACGGTCAAATAACATCAACCTGGAGAGAGAAAAGCGACTTGATTCCAATTGGCAACGTAACGCTTGGCGAAATTAGAACTATTGTAGGTCCAATGATAACGAATTTTGAACAAAACGAGCAAGCCGTGGCCGAACTTATCAAAATTGCAGAAAAGGGAATGACGCAAAATTTTGTGAATCAATATTCTGACTTTACGAAAAAAAGTCAATTTGCAGCAATCAATTCAAAAACCGACCACAGCGACCTTGACGATATAATCAAGGTGTATGTTGCAAGCCAAAAAGACCCTATAGGCGCACTGAAAGAAGCCGTTGCGGTTACTTCGGAAAGATGTCGCAAAGGGTGTATGTTGGCCCTTGAGAGAATGAAAGGGATGGCAGAAGACAAAGAGGTACTTGCAGCAATGTTTTACGAAGCGATTGACCAATTTTCATTTAACAGAAAGGCATTAAAGTCAATTCCTACTATCGCAGCTACAATGGCTGGTAAACCTGAATCGGTGATGGACTATGAAATAAAAATCAGTAGCTGGATGCGTAAACCCGATGAAGATTTTATAAATATAATTTCTACTGCGTATGGAATGCGTAAAAGATGGTTACAAGATGCATCCAACAAACGTTTAATTTTGGAGGTTAAGCGTTATTCGGAATTTGCCGATGACCCCAAAGGGTGGCTCACAGGCAAATTGGATTTTGAACAGTTACGTACTCTTGCAAGGGACTTGGAATCGCATTCTTCGCAGCTTTTTCCTAACGGCACAAGAATATTGTAATTCATTCCACAATTTACTATATTTACTATAATGAGAAAAATACCCCTGCTACTGCTAGCTCTAGCTTGCCTTGCAAGCGCACAGGGCATTATTTCTTTTAATACGGTTTATTTGGATTCCGCTGGAAGTTTTTTTTTCACCTATCCAGTTTCCTTGCCTAATCAGGCAGCTTTAAAAGAATTGCAAAAAAACTTTATCAAACAAAAATTTGGCGAGAAATTTTTGGAACAGGAAGCGGCACCAGCGCCTGCGCCTAGCCGTCCAGAGCCACCAGCAAAAGCACCTCCGGCAAAAGGTCGCAAGGAACCAGTAGTAGCACCTAGCTGCCCAGAACAAGTGCCTAACTACCAAGAGCCAGCAACTATTCTCGGTAATTACAAAAAACAATTCAAAGAAGTGGAAACTTTGTCTGATATAGTATCTTTTCCACTGCCGGGCATTGTGCAATACACAACTGCTGCATATATTTATTACGTTGATGCAGCTCATGGGCAAAACAAATTTAGCATGAGCATTTATTCGCTTGCAAATGGAAAAAAAATAGAGATGAATAGTTTATTCAACGCTGGCTGGGAGAAAAACGTAGTGAAGCTAATAATAAGAGAATTTTTGCTTGCGCAAAATTTGCAATCACTGGAAGATTACAGCTACGGGAAAAAAGAAAGCGATTTTGTGCCAGAATATATGAGAATAAGCTCTGCTGGAATGGAATTTGTGTATCCAGCTTATCAAATTGCGCCGCATTCCGTTGGCGAGCAAAGCGTGTTTTTGTCTTGGAATACCTTAAAGCCTTATCTCAACAAAAAGTCTATAATTTACCCAAAGCTGCAATTTTAACGCAAGTGATATTTTAGTTTATGCAAGAAAAAGTTCAAAAATTTTTAGAACGCTATGAGGAACTTGAGCAAGAACTTTCACATCCAGATGTAGCATCAAATCCAGAAAAATTCACTAAGTTGCACAAAAGTTTTAAGGCTTTGGAAAAAACTTATGCCGTTGGCTCCGAATATATGCGGCTTTGCGGAGATTTAAAGGAGTGGAAAGTTGCTCTTGGTGGAAGTGATGCCGAACTTGCGCAAGCGGCTAAAGCAGAAATAGGTCCTTTGGAAAAACAAATTGAGAGTATGGAAGATAGGCTCCAAATTTTGCTTGTTCCACCAGACCCATTTGACAATCGCAATGCTATTTTGGAAATAAGAGCTGGTACAGGCGGAGATGAGTCTTCTCTTTTTGCTGGCGATTTGTTCAAGATGTACAGAACTTATTTGGAAAATAAAGGGTTTAAGGTAGAAGTCACTGATATTAGCGAGGGAACTGTTGGAGGGTTCAAAGAAATTTGCCTTTTTGTAAGTGGCGAAGGTGCTTACGGAGTTTTGAAATTTGAGAGTGGCGCTCATAGAGTTCAACGTGTTCCAGAAACCGAATCTCAGGGGCGTGTGCATACTTCAGCGGCAACGGTTGCAATTATGCCCGAAGCCGAAGAAGTTGATGTTGAAGTTAGAACAGAAGATTTAAAAGTTGATGTGTACAGGGCAAGCGGAGCGGGCGGTCAATACATAAACAAAACAGATTCTGCGGTTCGCATAACGCACATTCCAAGCGGCGTGGTTGTGGCTTGCCAAACCGAGCGCAGCCAAATTCAAAACCGCTCAAAAGCTATGGAACTTTTGCGTTCCCGTTTGCTAGACCACGCCATTTCCGAAAAACAGAAAAAAGAATCTGCCGCCAGAAAAAGCCTTGTTGGCACAGGAGACCGCAGCGACAAAATTCGCACATATAATTTCCCTCAAAACCGAGTGACCGACCACCGCATAAACTTAACGCTTTACAACTTGGATAACATAATAACAGGTGATTTGCAAGAGATAATAGACGCTCTGCACTTGGCAGATGCACAGAGCAAATTGGCAAACAGCTGATTTTTACCAAAAAAATGCACAATTTTGCAAACAAGTGTTTGCAAAAATCATTTTTTTTGGATTTTTTTCCCTTTTTTTACGTCTAACTATATATGAAGAGATATATAGCTGAAACTCCAGAAAAAATAAATTCTCGTTTTAACGAAGAATTAATGGCTTTAACACCAGAAAATGCAAATCCTGTTATTTTAAAGCTTGGAAATCCCTCTGAAATACTATTAAATGCAGGGATTGAAGATAAAAAAAAGGCTCCTGACTATTTAGGCATTCTCGCGCCAATTGCGAGCGCAGTAAATAGTGGAGCCCCTACTATAAATATAGTAAAAAATTTCATAAATATAATATTCCTAACCCTTTCTTTTTGCTTTGCACAGCAAAATGGGTTTTCTTATTGGTGGTTGAGCGATGGGTTAATAGATTATGCGCAGATGACAGAATTGAATGCGCTTGAGGACGACCAAGAGCTGTGGTGCGCACTCTCAGAGCTTTATGTTGGCAGGGAAGCGGCAGAGGAAGCTGGGTGCGAGTTTGAGGCTAAAGAGCCTGCGAAGCAGAAGAAAAGCAAAAAAATATGGAAAGTGAATTTGAGCGGAGGAGCAAATTTAGATACCAATGGAAATTTGCAAAAAAAGTTTGCAAAAATAGCTGGCAGCATAAAAGGGTTTTCCGGTGAAGCTAGGATAAGAGAAGATAAAGAAACAAAGGGAACCTTGGCTTTTAAGCAAGGAATTTTTTATGCGAAAGGAGGGGATTTAACTGACAAATACAGGGGAGTGCTCTCTGAACTCAATTTGAGCGAATTGAAACTCGGAGGAGAGTGGCTGCACAGGGAAAATAAAAATGACTCTTCTTGGATTTTTGGAAAATTCAGCAAGAATTTTTGGGAAAAACGTGTTTATGCGGGCGGGAATATGCGTATTGTTACCCCATATTTTGGCGGAAACAAACTTTGGAGCAGAACTTGGCAGGGATTTAGATTTTGGAACTGGAATCTGAGAGTAACAGAACTTGCCATTGCAAAAGAAAACGAAAATACCATTGATTTTGCCTATATTGCGGAACGAAAAAAAACTGGCGCACGCCTCGCTTTTGAGCACGATAAAAATAAAAGCGCGGTTTCTGCTGGGTTTAAACCTGTGATTAAAGGTACGGATAGCTTATGGGCAAAAGCAGAATATCCCTTACGCCTGCGGCTCGGTTTGAACAAAAAAATTCAACAAGCACAGGTATCAAATTCGCTTTTATTAAAAGAAACTTGGAAACAGGGCAAGCCTTTGGAGTTCAGGAGTGAGAGCAAAATTAAAATTCCACTTGCTGTGCAACCTCTATTTACTTTGCGCTGGACTGCAAATTTTAGTAAAAACGGGAGCATTGACCTAAAACAGTTATATGTGGGGGCGGCTGTAGGATTTTAAGAAAAATGCTACCTCAGTGCAGGTACAAATATAAACGCCTTTCTGCCTTTTTTCACGTTTATTGCTTGTTCTAAAGAACCGGTTATTCTGCCGTATTTGTCTAAGATGTCAATTTTTACCGAGTGATTTCCGGGCTCAACGGGAATGCGCAGAATTTGAATGGTTTGAGGCAGGGCAGAGCCTAGACGCAAATCTGCACTTTCTAATGCGCCGGTGGCAATATCTGCACTTATATTCAAAGCTAAATCTGTCCAGCCGTTTCCGGTGCTTATTTTTGATTTTGCATTGCTTGCTGCTATGGTGCGCAAAATTACTCTGCCAGCGGTTCTCATCAGCATTGATGTTTGATTATTCTCCAAATCTTTTTGAATGGAATTTTTTGTGTTTGAAAAAATTTCTGATGTTTTTGAATTTCCATTTACATCTACGACAAAAACAGAATTTTGAGACTCTCTTTCCACCATTTTTGGAATGGCAAATTGGATTGTCATAGTGCTGCCGCTAAAATCTTGCCCGCCCAAATTCATAGAGGCGAACATCATTGTTTGGCTTTGTCCGTTTGCATCTTTATAGTGCAAAAACAAAGCTCCGTCTGCTGCATAAGTTCCCCAAAATTTGTTTTCTCCTAAAATAGGACTTAAACCTGCATAGCCAATAACTATAATCTCCTGCTCGTTTTCTGGAACTTGCGCTGCGAGTTTTGGTGTGTAGCCTAAACTTTCAAAACTTTTTTTTGCATTGTCGTAGGCAATGCGGGCATCGTCTTCGGAATTTTGCCATTCGTAAGAGAGGGCTATTAGGTATTGCAAGGCAGGGCTTTCGTTGAATTTGTCTTCTTCTTTTTCTTGCAGGCTTTGAATTGCCAAAAGAGCGCGGCGAGCTTCAACAACAGCTTCGTCTATTTCGCCAAGGGCTAAATAGTTTAAAATTTGCGTTTGATAAAGCCATTGTATTTCAAAGGGGTAAGGGCGGTAAGGGCGAACATTGTCGTTGGTGAGCAGTGCGGTTGCTTCGTTGGTAACCGAGCGTGAATATAAATCTTCCATAATTTGCTCTGCATTTGCGAAATGTTTTATGCTCTCTTTGAAGTTTTTGTTGTAGTGATGCAAAACACCCAAATCAAATTCAAACAAAAAAGAATCTTCGGAATTGTAAAGCTTTTTTTTATCTTTTTCAATGTTATCTATGGCAGCTTGATAGTTGCCTACGCTGGCTGTTTTGGAAACGTTTTCTGACCTGAGCATCGCAGGGCTTGCGCAAGAGGCCAGAAATATGGCAAATGATAGTATTAATATCAGAAATTGCACAGACCATTGCCACTTATAGTTTTAAAGCGCTTTTTTCAACGAACTTTTTGATTTTCTTGTTGCCAATCCACAATTTTTTGTGGGTTTGGAGATCCGTTAGTTCAAGGTCTATCTGATAAAATTTCACCTGCTCTCCGCCGCTTTGGTCTATTATGGAGTTTATTGAGCCTGTGAGCATTATGTCTGCACCTACTTCTTGCCCGCGTTCTTTGGCGGTTTCGTCTGTGGAGTTGCTTTTTTGGTCGTCAACTTCGTTGCGGAGTTGTTTGCGTTCTTCGGCGTTTGCCACAAAGTCCACCTTGCCGGAGTTTATTAAAACTCGCTGGATATCGTTTATAAAGGTGCCTGTGTTGATATGCTCGGTGCTGAGGTTGCGAATTTGCCCTATTACAATAGTGGGGTTTTCGCCATTTTTGGCACGCAAAGAGGTTTGATACCAAGGTCTAGTTAGGCAATCGTTTAGCATTTCTTCTGCTGTTAGGCGAGAATCTGTGTCGTTCCAGTTGCCAGAAAGGTCTATTGTGGTGTCTGAGCCAATTCGGCTCACTTTTTTGCCACAGCCAGTCATTACAACGAGGGCTGCCGCAATTATTGCTAATGTACTCAGAAGCCTGAGCCTCGGGAGCAAGGTAGAGTTGTGTGTTTTCATAAAAGTAATGTAGCAAATTTTACTACATTATAGTAGCTTGGAGATTGTTATGGCAGAAGAATTGCAACATTTGATAGACAAAATCAAAACCGAAGCCGTGGATAAGGCAGAGGCGGAGGCTTCTCGCATAGTGGCGGAGGCAAAGGCTAAAGCGGCCCAAATAGTAAAAGAAGCGGAGGCAAACGCCGCTTCTAAGCTTGAAAAAGCCGATAAAGATTCGCAGGCTTACACAGAGCGAAGCGAAAAGACCCTTGCACAGGCGGCTCGAGACGTTGTTCTTGCCGTCTCTCAGGGAGTGGAAAAGTCCGTGCTTGGGGTGCTAGCTCTAAACGTGGAAAAATCCTTGACCCCAGAGCTTATGCAGAAGCTTTTATTAACGCTTGCAAGCGGCTATGCTGGCAAACAGGCAACTGTTTCGCTCTCGGAAGAAGATTCAAAAAAGCTCGCCTCGTTCATAACCGGAGAATTCCAAAAAAAGCTAGGAGCAGGGGTTGTTGTCCAAAGCGACAGTGGAATTTTCGCAGGTTTCAGGCTTTCTTTTGAAAACGGCAAAGTTAGCCAAGAGTGGACAAACGCGGCTATAGCAGATGCCTTGTCTGCAATTCTCAGGCCGGCACTCGCAAAAATAGTTCAGCAAGCAGTTAAGGGCTAGGGAATGAGCGCAACTTTTTTGCTGTCTAGTTTGCCCAGCCTAGAGCTAGGTGCAGTGGCTCCTTTTTCTGTAGAAGAATATAGGCGGCGCTGCGATGGTGTAGAAGGCGTGAACCTGAGCGACTTTGATGCTGTGGTAGCTGGCGTTGCTGGCTCTCATCAATTCACCGCAGACTATGCAAATGTTTTGGCAGAGATAAAAAACGCAACTGCGGCACTACGTGCTTCCAAGTGGGAAGGCGAGAACATTCGGATTTCTGAGCGTTCTTATTCCGGTTATCACGTGGACCTTCATCAAAAACTCTCCGATGCAATAAACATTCAAAATCCCCTTGAAAGGGAAATTGCTTTTGAACGTGCGCGCTGGCAAATTGTAGATGAGCTTGCAGGCATAGATTATTTTTCAGAGGCAAAAATTTATGCCTACATTGTAAAATTGCAAATAAATAACCGTCTTGCTGGGTTAAACGAAGAGGCTGGCAAAACGGCAGTAGAAAACTTTATAAAAGCAAATGACCACGAGGTCTCTAACTGAGGATATCGTTCTTATGGCAAATACAGGAAAAATCATAGGCGTAAACAGCAACTTGCTACGCGCCAGCTTTGAAAAGCCAGTTGTGCAAAACGAAGTGGCTTTTGCAGTCCTTGAAAATGGCACCCGCCTAAAAAGCGAGGTGATTCGCATTAGAGGCTCGGTTGCCGAGTTGCAAGT
>JAITFN010000068.1 GCA_031281345.1 Candidatus Fibrimonadaceae bacterium | reverse complement strand
GACTTTTCAATTTAACCTAGGAGATATTTTATGTCTTGTTGCGAATCACCCTCTAACCACGAAAAGCTCAATGCGTGGGTCAAAGAGATAGCCAGCCTAACCGAGCCTGATTCCATTTATTGGTGCGATGGCACAAAAGCGGAATACGATGAAATGGTGCAAAGCCTTATAGATGCAGGTCTTGCAACTCCACTTAAAAAACGTCCAAATTCTTATTTGTTCCGTTCCGATCCTTCTGATGTGGCTCGTGTAGAAAGCCGCACCTACATTGCCAGCAAAAGCAAGGACGATGCAGGTCCCACAAATAACTGGATTGACCCAAAAGAACTTAAAAAAGAGATGACAGCCCTCTACAAAGGTTGCATGCACGGCAGAACCATGTATGTAATTCCTTTCTCAATGGGTCCCATTGGCTCCCCTATCGCAAAAATTGGCGTTGAATTGACAGATTCTCCTTATGTTGTTATAAATATGCACATAATGGCTCGCGTTGGCGTAAAAGTTTTGGAAGTTTTGGGCGCTAAAGGCGAATTTATTCCCTGCTTGCACTCCATAGGCAAACCGCTTCTCTCTTGCCAAGACGATAATGGCAAGTGGCCTTGCGCTCCAATTGATAAGAAATATATTGCTCATTTCCCCGAAGAAAAAACCATCTGGAGCTACGGTTCTGGTTATGGTGGAAATGCACTGCTTGGCAAAAAATGCCTCGCACTTCGCATTGCAAGCGTTGCCGCCAAAAGCGAAGGCTGGCTTGCAGAGCACATGCTAATCTTGAAAATCACAAGAGAATCAGACAATAAAGTGAAATACATTGCCGCCGCTTTCCCAAGCGCCTGCGGAAAAACCAACCTCGCTATGCTTGTTCCAACAATCAAAGGCTGGAAAGTTGAAACCGTGGGTGACGATATCGCATGGATGCGCCCAGGCAAAGACGGTAAATTGTACGCAATCAACCCAGAAGCGGGTTTCTTTGGCGTTGCTCCTGGCACTTCTATGGATTCCAATCCAAATGCCATGCACTCCATAGAAGAAAACACCATTTTCACAAACGTCGCTCTAACCGAAGACGGCGATGTGTGGTGGGAACAAATTGGCTACGATGCCCCCGGCAAGTTAATTGACTGGCATGGCAAAGAATGGGTGCAAGATAAATCCAATAAAGACCAAGCTCCAGCCGCTCACGGCAACAGCCGTTTCACCGCTCCTGCAAAGCAATGCCCTGTTATTGCTCCAGAGTTTGAAGAATTGGCAGGCGTTCCAATTGATGCTATTTTGTTCGGCGGTCGCCGTCCAAGCACCATCCCGCTTGTTCACCAAGCAAAGAACTGGAATCACGGCGTGTTCATGGGTTCCATAGTTGGTTCCGAAATCACAGCCGCCGCCCTTGACTTGAAGGTTGGCGATGTTCGCCGCGACCCATTTGCTATGTTGCCCTTCTGCGGCTACCACATGGGTGACTACTTTAAGCACTGGATTGAAGTTGGCAAAAAAATACCCGAAGCAGGTCGTCCAAAAATCTTCTTTGTAAACTGGTTCCGTAAAAAAGACGGCAAGTTTGCATGGCCAGGTTACGGCGAAAATTCCCGCGTTCTCAAATGGATTTTTGAGCAATGCGATGGCTCAGGTAAATCCGTTGACACTCCAATAGGTTTAATGCCAGACCCAGCTAACTTCGACAAACCAGACAGCGTTTCTGAAGATACATTGAAAGAGATTCTCTCTGTGGATGTGGAAGGCTGGAAAAAGGAAATTGCCGATATTAAGCAAAATCATTATCCTAAATTTGGCAACAAGCTCCCCAAGGAACTTCAAGAAGAACTTGCAGCTATTGAAAAGAGACTAGGTTAATTTAAACTAAAAAGTCCTCGCTTGGAAACAAGCGAGGACTTTTTTTATTAATATGCTGATTGCATAATTGATTTATTTTCTGGACTAGTGGGGAGTAGGTAACCCCTCACCAAAACTCTCCCCACTAGCGTTTTAAATGTCCATCAATAAAAAACTCACTTCTTTGTTGAAGGTTTTGTTCTCATCCAGCCAAATTTTTGGTCGGCGTGATAGCGTTTATAGTCTTCAGTTGTATAGACTGGAGTTCCTTCATTATTCACACAACCACCATAAGGCAAATCAACTCTGTCTATTTTTGCAATATAAACTCCATTGCCAAAACGGCGGCCATCTTTGGAGAAGGGATAAATATTAACATTTACCTTTACCAATCCATTTGTTGTTATAACATCTGGCTGTCCGAAGTTATTATTAGTTGGCGCTTTGCATTTACTGTCTTCCTTTTTGCTCAGTGCATCAACAGCGTTCTTTTCTGTAGTACCATTTGAGTTTGCAGGGGAATTGGGGTAGTTTGGCCCTTGCACAACGCTACGAAATTCCCTTTCGGTAACAGTTTCGCGGTATTGGGTTACAAAATTGCCAAGCTGGTCGTAAAGAATAACCGAAATCTGGAAAGGCTGCCTTGCTAGCAAGCTGAAGTTCAAGCAGTTTATACGAGGTTCGTTTGGTTTTGTTAAATCCGAAACGCAACGAGTTGGAGCAATTCGCCCATTGCTACCTACAGAACTTTCATTTGGAAAGCCATTTTTAACAAAAGCATATCCACCATATTCTGCTTGTTGTTTGGGGTCTGCTATTCCATAAGGTCCTTTATCGCTCTGTTCTGGCGGTAAACCGAATAGCTTTTGTGCCTCTTCGTCTTTTAACCAGTCTTCATACTTCATTCTTGGTCCATTTGCTGCTTTTGTGCTCACCATAGCACCTGGAGTTGCATTTGGGTAAGCTGTTAAAAGCAATTCGCCAGCTCTGTTCGGAGGTATAGGCGTTCCTGTTTTTCCAAAGCCGTGAACTATATTATTTGATTTTAGGTCATCATCAGAAATCATAGTTCCTGTTTTAGGATCCCAAATCTGGTTAATGTTCGGGAAGGCGCCGTTGTTTGGCAACCCACCATCACAAATAGTGCATTGACCGGTTACGTCAGTCGGACTTCCTGTGAACCATTGATCTACAAAGTCTGGCTTAACGGGGTTTTTATCGCCTGGTATTGGCACAAATGGCGGTTTGTTCATTTGCGTTGAGTTAGGAGCCCAAGATGCTTTTGTAGCCTCTTGCCCGCTTCTGGATTTCACAAAGGTGCTGGTGGGTGGCAAAGTAACATTTCTAGTGTCTCTGGAACCAGCATCTAGCAAATCGTCATATTTTACATTGAAAGACAGGGAATCGCCAGAACCTATTGTTAAGTTGCAACTAACGTCACTTTTACCTGCGCATACGTCTCCCTTTATTAGATAAACATAGCTTCCATCTTCTCTCCCCACATATTCTATGCTAGAGAGTCTGTAGCCGTTTATAGAGTCTTTTTTAGACGGGTCGGACTTTTTTATTATTATGGGGAAATTACCATTATTCTTTATTTCTTCTATGGAGCTAATGTCTAATTCTGTGCTTACCCAAATCAATGTTTCGTCTGCACCACCTGAACCTATGGTTGTTGATGCCTTTTTAATGTAAGGAGCACCATAGCGTGGTTCCGAAAGACCAGAGAGCGCAAAACGAAGCCTCAAGTTTGAAGCCATAGTTTGCCTTTCCGCATAAAAGAAGTTGATTGAATGCATAGAGCCATTTTCCCATCCTCTAGCTGAGGCTACATTGTCTATGCTAATGGAATCTGATACCGCACTATGAATACCGCCTAAATCTATTACCAACTCTCCATCTATAAATACCCACATATCATCATCACCGGTAAAGGCAAATCTATCGCCTGAACCACTTACATACTTAAATTCGGCAGAGCCTGCAACAGTAAAACCAAAATTATGCAAGTCTTTTCTCAGACTTGTCAGAGAATCTGATGCTTTTTTAGCTGCATTTGGGTCTTTTGGCCCACCTTGGGTCCACCAAGCTCCACAATTACCAGTAGTGCTTCTTGTTGGGCACCACTGAGCTAGACTCTGCATGCCAAAAGTTTTATCAGGAGAATAAGCCTTATCATTTTTGTTATCGTATTTATCCAATGGAAAATATCCAGCGGTTGCCCCATAGCCATTCCAATCAAACGAGGTTCTGTCATTGTATTGTATTTCGTAAAGTCCATCGGTTCTGCGTGTTAAGGTCATCACTTCTTTAACTGTTTTTGTATGCGAACCATCGGTAAACCAGCGTTGCAAATTTTCTCCATAGCACTTTCTGGGTGCATCTGGGTTTGGCATAGGGTACGAGCAATAACGATATCTGATATGGTCTGGGTCTCCATTTTTGCCCATTATGTCTTCTTTTGGGCAAGTTGAAGTTGCGTAAGTCAAGGTTCTTTGAACCATGCCTTTGGCGGCTTCATTACCGTTACATTGTTTGCTGTCTCCAGTTTTTTGACTATCAAATTCTTCAAAGCCAGGCTCAGTTACTGGGAAATCGCGGATTATCACATCCAATCCAACTTGCTGCTGTTGCCCCCAAGCTACGAGGAAGGCAATTAATACAAAAACGGGCATAAAGGTTCTTCTAAACATAACACCTCCGGTGTTTGGTTACATATATAAATATATAAAATTTATCCAAATATTCAATGTTTTTTAGGAAAATTGTCAATTTTATGTGATAAAATCAAGCCCTTTTACTTCCTTTTACCATATTTCTTGCTTCCTTTTACTATATTTCATACATGCGCATAGTCCTTGTTTTCTTATTCTTATTAGCTGCTTATGCAAGCGCCCAAGGCAAAAAAGTTGCATTGGGAGTATTTGGCGAAGAAGGCTCAAGATTCAAAGCCATAAAACCATTAAAGCAAAACTTTCAAAACGCCCTTTCAAAAGAGGGCAAATTCAAAGTCACAGATAATTCAGCCGCTATTCTCAAACTTATGCGTGGTGAGTTTGAATACGAACCTGGCACAATGTTATCTGACGATGATGCTAGGCAAATAGCCGATATTCTAAAAGCAGATTATATATGTGTATTGGAAAGCTCAAGCAACGGAGATGGCTCTTTTTGGCTAAATACAAATCTTGTGCGTGTTGAAAGAGGAGAGGCTTCTGCTGTGGCAAGCGTGCAAAGCAACCTCTCAAACCAGCAAGATGTGAACCGAGCAGTTGACGATTTGGTTAATCAGCTTATGAAGCGCCCAGGCGGCGTATTTCTAGACCCCAGCTATAAAATGGATCCGCTAAGTTCGGAATTTGCAAAGATTCTCAAAAAGAGAATAACCCTCAAAGATGGACCTTGCAGCGCAAACAGCATGGTTGTGCAAATAGAAGCCAGCGAAGGAGGCTGTGGGGGGCAAAATTTAATTTCTTGTAGCATAAATATGACTTTAGAAGGCCACGGATGCACCAACGAAGCTCAGTTGCACCTAAAAGGAACTGTTAAAGCAACAGATAGAAACGAAAAAACAGCTATGGAAATGGCAAAAAGAGAACTGCTCAGCGGCAGGCCAAGTTTTATTAGCGATTGGGTTGGAGAACTAAAACCGTGGGTGGATAAATGACAGCTACAGCGAAAATAAATTTAGGCGGCAAAGATTATTCCTTGCCGGTGGTAAAGGGAACGCTAAACGAATTAGCTATAGATATATCTAAGCTAAGGGAGCAAACCGGTTATATAACGCTTGACGATGGCTTTGGGAATACCGGAAGCTGCACAAGCGCAATTACCTATATAGACGGCGATAAAGGCATTTTGCGCTACCGAGGCTACCCTATAGAAGAACTTGCCGAAAAAAGCACTTTTATAGAAACCGCTTGGACAATTATATGGGGCAGGCTCCCAACTCAAACCGAATTGCGCCACTTTTCCTTGCTTTTAACAGAACACGAGCTTATACACGAGGGTTTAAGGCATCACTTTGACGGATTTCCAATTGATGCACCACCAATGGCAATTTTAAGCGCAATGATACAAGCCATGAGCTGTTACGATAACGCTTTGCTCAGTAACCACTTGAACGATGAAGAATTTGAAGGAGCGGCAGCAAAGCTAATTTCAAAAGTTCGCACCATAGCCGCTGCTGCATATAAAATGAGCACAGGCAGGCCCATTATCTATGCGGTGCCAGAATATGGCTATGTGAATAATTTTCTGCACATGATGTTCACACTGCCAAACCGCCCATATATAGCAGACCCAGATATTGTAAAAGCCCTGAATTTAATTTTGATTTTACACGCAGATCACGAGCAGAATTGCAGCACAAGTGCCGTTCGCACTATTGCCAGCGGCGGAGCAAACTTGTTTGCCAGCGCATCGGCTGGCGTCTCTGCCTTGTGGGGGAATTTGCATGGAGGGGCAAATCAAGCCGTTGTTGAAATGCTAGAGGAAATTCGCAAAACCAGAACCTCTGTTAAAGATTTTGTTGAAAAGGTAAAACGAAAAGAAAACGGCATTAAACTTATGGGCTTTGGGCATAGGGTATATAAAAACTTTGACCCTCGCTCAAAAATTCTGCAAGAGGTCGCTTCTAAGGTTTTGCAAAAACAGGGGCAAAGCGATGAACTTTTGGACATTGCCCAAGAGCTTGCAGAGATTGCCCTAAAAGACGATTATTTTATACAGCGTAAACTTTACCCGAATGTAGATTTTTATTCAGGCATAACTTTAAAAGCCATTGGCATTCCACTAAATATGTTCACGGTTATGTTTGCCATTGGGCGCATGCCGGGGTGGATTGCCAACTGGAAAGAAGTTCACGATAATCCCAAGCAAAAAATTTACAGGCCACGTCAAATTTACATGGGAGAAGACACAAGGCACTATGTGCCTATAGATACACGAACAGATTTACGCCTTTCGTAGGCATTTGTATTCACCATGATTGTTCCGTGCGCAACAAGCCACCTATCGGTAGCTATCCCTGCCAAATCCATATCGTGAGTTGCTATTAAAAATGTTTGCCCATACTTTTTATTGAGTTCCAAAATAAGAGATTTTAGCACCTCTGCGTTTTTTTCATCTAAGTTTCCGCTGGGTTCGTCTGCTATAATCAAACTTGGCCTGTTCATAAGGGCACGCGCTAGTGCAACCCTTTGGCGCTCACCGCCAGAAAGTTCGCGAGGCAAGTGACCAATTCGTTCAGAAAGCCCAACTATGCTCAAAAGTTCCAATGCTCTTTCGCGGCTTTCGCAATAATTTTGATGAGCTATTCTAGCTGGCATAAGCACATTTTCAAATGCAGTAAATTCTGCGAGCAGGTGATGAAACTGAAACATAAAACCCAAATTTTTGCGGTGAAAACTGTTTGTTTCCTTACGGGAAAATTTTGACATTTCCCTGCCGTTAAAGAAAACCAAGCCTCCGGTTGGCCTGTCTAAAGCCCCCACTATGTTCAAAAAAGTAGATTTGCCAGAACCGCTGGGTCCTGTTAGCACAGCAATTTTGCCTTCGCTCAACGTGAAATTGACATTTTTCAATATTTCAAGATTTCCACCCGTTTCTCTATAGGCTTTTGATACTTCTTTTGTTTCTAGTAAAAATGGCACAAGAAGAATATAGTAAATGCTAAAATTGTCTGAACCCCGTAGGGCTAAAACGAGAAACCTATACCCAAATTCATATCAAAGGTAAAAGGTTTTTTATAACCACCGACTATAGCTTTATAACTTGGATTATCAATTGGAAAAATAATGCCAATGCCTATATCTGAAAATATGCTAAAAAAAGAATATTTCCAAGAATAACCTAAATAGCCTAACAAATCAGCATAAAAACCTTTTTTATAATAAAAATCTTTATTATTGTATATATTTTCATTTAATTCTTTTATTGAATAATAATTAACATTGCCCATAGCTTGAAGATACAAACCATCACCTTTTCCATTTACGAAATGGCGAAACCCAATGCCAGAACCTAACCTTAAAAGTTTATCTACTTTTACTATTTCATTCTTATTATAATACCAAGTACCTTCGACATACCATAAACTGGGTTGAATTATTAAGGAATTACTCAGGCTCAATGGAATTTCAAATGTTAAATATGCAACATAAATAGGGGTTGAGTCCGCATCGCCAGTATCAACAATATTAATATTATTAACCACATAAGCCATATAAAGCGAAGCTGGATGCAAGTAAATTGATATTCTTTGATTGTTTTGTTCCTTGTTATATTTCGCATTTGCATCAGAAATAAAAATAATTAACAGAAAAATCAATGCCAACGATTTACATGATGTTTTCATAATAATAATATAGAAAGCTCAGACAAATGGCAACAACTTACGCAAAAATCTTCCGGTTTGCGATTTGGAATTTTTTGCAATTTTTTCTGGTGTACCTTCTGCTATAATATAACCGCCTTCGTCTCCGGCTTCGGGTCCTAAATCTATAATCCAGTCTGCGCATTTAATCACATCTAAGTTGTGTTCAATCACAACCATTGAATTTCCGTTCTCAATAAGTTTTTGCAAACATTCAAGCAAACGATTTATATCCTCAAAATGGAGACCGGTTGTGGGTTCGTCTAGAAGGTAAAGGGTTTTGCCTGTGCCTGGCCTGCGGAGTTCTGTAGAAATTTTCATTCGCTGGGCTTCACCGCCGCTGAGTGTTGTACTTGGTTGCCCAAGTTTAACATACCCAAGCCCAATATCTTTCAAAACATTTAGCGGTTTTGCTATCTTGGGCAAAGCCTTGAAAAATTCAAGAGCCTCGCTAATGCTGAGTTCCAAAATATCGTATATGTTTTTGCCTTTGTAAAAAACTTCAAGAGTTGCATCGTTAAAGCGTTTGCCGTTGCATTCATCGCAGGTTATTTGCACATTCGGCAAAATTTGCATCTCTATTTCCACCACACCTGCACCGCAGCATTTTTCACACCTGCCGCCGTGAACGTTGAAACTGAACCTGCTCTTTGTGAAACCTCTAACTTTGCTTTCGGGCAGGCTTGCAAATAAATTTCTTATCTCATCAAAAACTTTTGTGTATGTGGCTGGATTGGAACGAGGTGTTCTCCCTATTGGGCTTTGGTCTATTTCTATAACCTTGTCTATATGCTCCAAACCATCAATGCTTTTGTGTGGACCAGGCTCTTCGTAAGCACCGTGGAATTTTTTTGCGAGTGCTTTTTTTAGAATGTGGTTTATCAAAGTGCTTTTGCCAGAACCGCTAACTCCGGTCACAACAGTGAAAACTGTAAGAGGAATTTCAACATTTATGTTTTTCAAATTATTCGCACGTGCTCCAAGTATTTTAATTCTCGGTGTTTCTTTATTCACCTCTCGCCGTTTTTTTGGCATTTCAATTTTCTTTTTTCCGCTTAAATATGCACCCGTTAGTGAGGCGGGATTTTTTTGCAAATCTTTGATGTTCCCAAGCGCAACAAGCAAGCCGCCTTCGCTCCCTGCTCCGGGACCTATGTCTGCGATGCAGTCTGCTCTTTTTATTGTTTCTTCATCGTGCTCAACAACAATAAGGCTGTTCCCCTGTGCCCGAAGTTTTTCCAAAAGAGCCAAAAGTCTTTCGTTATCGCGTGCGTGAAGCCCAATGCTGGGTTCGTCTAAAACATAGAGAACGCCTTGCAATCCAGCACCTACGTGCCCAGCGAGGCGAATTCTCTGGGCTTCGCCGCCGCTCAGCGTTGCAGAACCTCTGTTGAGCGTTAAATATCCAAGCCCAACAGCCTGCAAAAATCCGAGCCTCCCTTTGATTTCCCTGAATATTTCCGCACCAATTCTCTTTTCTTTTTCGCTCAATTTAAGTTCATCAAAAAATTTTACCGAAGTTTCCACAGACAAAGAGGAAATTTCAGAAATTCCCTTTCCGTGAAATTTAACCGCTCGTGCCGCCGCACAAATTCGCTCACCGTGGCACTCGCTGCAAGGTTCAATGAGCATATATTTTTGAAGCAAACTTATATGCCACTGGTCCCAAAGCCCTTGAAGAATTGGAACTATAACTTCCAAAACGGCATTTTGCGCATTATGTGGCAAATCTTTCCACTTGGTGTTCAGCGAAAATCCCGTTTTCCTAGCTATCGCTTTGTATTCCGCCATTCCGTGCTGACTAAAAATCAAGCGGCCATCGGCTGTGCTTGCCAAAACCGCACCTTCGTTTATTGAAAGTTCGGGGTTTATGAGTTTTGAAATCTCTATCTGATAAGTTTTTCCAAGCCCTTTGCAAACAGGACATTGCCCTTGCTTATCGTTGAAAGAAAAGAGGCGAGGCTCAATTTCTGGCAAGGAAATTCCGCATTTTGCGCAAGCCAAATCTGCGCTTTGCACTTCGTAAGTTTCTCCGAACATAAATGAAACCAATTTATTACCGCTCACTTTAAACGCTTGTTCCAAAGATTCCATTAAACGTGTTTTATTTTTTGCCTCTATTTGAATTCTATCTATAACAACATCTATGGAATGTTTTTCATAGCGAGCTAAGGTCGGCAAGGTTTTGTTCAAGTCATAAATCGTTCCGTCTATCCTCGCACGGTCGTAGCCGTTTTCCTTTAGCTCTTGAATTTCTCGCCTGTATTCGCCCTTTCTCTCCACAACAAGAGGAGCCATAATTATCGCAAGTTGCCCTGCTTTTTCTAAAAAAACATTATCCGCTATTTGCTCGGCAGTTTGGGCTTTTATCTCTTTTCCGCATTTGGGGCAGTGCGGAGTACCGAGGCGGGCAAACAATAAACGGTAATGGTCAAAAATTTCAATTACGGTTCCCACTGTTGAGCGAGGATTTCTGTTTATTGTTTTTTGGTCTATTGAAATTGTGGGAGAAATTCCCTTTATGCTTTCCACATCGGGGCGTTTCATTGTGCCTATGAATTGCCTCGCATAAGCGGAAAGTGATTCTATGTATCTGCGCTGCCCTTCTTGAAAAATGGTATCAAAAGCGAGGCTGCTCTTGCCCGAACCGCTAACTCCTGTAATCACAACAAAGGAATCACGCGGCAGATTTATATCTATGCTCCTAAGATTGTGTTCCTTGGCTTTACGAATTTCAATTGCTTGGGTCATATTGCAATTCTAGTTTTGTTATATAGTTTTCACCGTCAATTTTGCAATCGTAGTAAAAGCGGTTTTCGTAGAGCAGGGCAAGCCTTTTTTGCATATTGGCAATGCCTATGCCGCTACCGCTTTTATCTTGGGGCGTTTTTGGAAAATATGTATTTGTGCTTTCATAAATAATTTTTCCATTCTTGGAGCTTATTTTTATGTTTATAAAACTGTCTTTAACAGAGTTGCATATCCCGTGCTTGAAAACATTTTCAAGTAGCGGCATAAGCAAAAGAGGGGCAATGGGGGCATCGGGCTCGCACAAATCAGTCTCTAATTTGAAATTCAATTCTAAGCCATAGCGAAGCCGCATTAAATTGGAATAATTTGTTAAAAATTCTATCTCTTGCTTTATTGTCACAGTATCATTTTCAGATTCGTAAAGCACGGAGCGCAGCAATTTTGAAAGTTGCAGCACAGATTCTTTTGCAAGTTCTTTGTTTTCGTCTATAAGGGTTAAAATGTTATTGAGCGTGTTGAACAAAAAATGCGGTGATATTTGCATTTTCAAAAAAGACAATTCCGAGCGTATATTTTCAAGTTCAAGATTATACATAGTATCTTTAGACCTAAACCACATTGTAGTTGAATAGGCAGACATTGCTATTCCGATTGTAAATACATAACTTATAACGCTTTTAAAAAGCCAATTATCATTTTTTATTTTTATAACACCAATGGATACAACGTGGTCTCTCCATATACTTATTAAAAAAAGAGCGGCTGCAAATATGAGCAAATTTATGAATATGTATAATATGCGTTTTTTTTCAAAAAGAAATTTTGGTATTAAAAATGAGAAGTTTGCATAAAAAGCAATTATAATTGCCAAAAACGGAATGGTTGTCCAATAACGAAAACGCCAAGCTTCTTCGCTCCCTTGATTTCCCAGAACTATTGGAACCAGATATAAAAACAGCCATATAAGCAGATGTATAACAGGAGGTGGAATATGCCACTTTACACGCCGTTTGGCTAACCTTATCATTAGAGGCTCTTTAGTCTTTCTTCTGGGCTTAAAAGCGTAACAAGTCTGAACCCTAAGTGGTCGTTCATAACCACAACTTCGCCTTTTGCCATAATTTTGCCGTTAATTTGCAAATCCACATTTTCGCCAGCCACTCTGTCTAGCTCTATAATGGAATCTTTTTGCCAATTTAGCAAATCCCTTACGGTTACCATTGTTGAGCCAAGTTCTATAATCATAGGAAGCCGCAAATCTTGCAGTTGCTCCATATCCAGGCTCTTGCGATTGCTTTTTGCGTAATCTTTAGGCATATAGGGGTAATATAGTAAAATTTCAATTTCTATATTAACCTTATCTATAACCAAAGGAGGATTTTTTTGTGAAAAAAATATTACTCATTTCATTATGCGCAGCAGTGTTAATGTCGTGCTCATCCAGTAGAGGTATGGCAAATTCTGCCATAGCAGAAGCTAAAACTCTGCAAAATTTGGCAAAAGACAGAGGTGTTGAAGTTCCTGACTCAACTGCCGAGTTAATTACCTCAGCCGAAAAGCAAAAAGAAGATAAGCCAGAAAATGCCTTTGCACTCGCAGACGAGGCAACCTTGCAGCTCCAGCTTGCTCTTTTAAAACAGGAGAATAAAAATTTGGCGGATAGCTTGGGAATAGCAACAGGTTCTTTGGCCATTGTTCGTAATTTGCTTGAAACCCGCAACAACCCAAGTGTTCAAAAATAAGGAGGTTTTATGAAAATTCAAACATTAGCCGTTTTAGCCTGTGCCGCAAGTTTGTTTGCGCAAACAGAAACCATCCCTTGCCGTGCTTCTCTTAACGATGCGTTAAAAAACTACGCCGTGCGCGATGCCGCCTCGGACCGCCTTTATGCCATCACAGAAGCAAGAGTTCAAAATCTTGAAGGTATAGCCAAAGATAAACGCCAGGCATCTGAACTTAAAGCCTGCAGTTTGTCTGTGGAAATTTTCAAAGCTGAAATAGTGAGAGCAACTTTGGCTTGGCAATACGCAGCTGTGCAAAAAGAAATTTCTCAAGTGAGAAATGACCTTATAGCTTCGTATATTTCTGAGAATGCTTCTTTGATAAAAAATATGGAAATAGAGCGTAGCCTTTTGACCGAAAGCCAAAGAGCTCTTGCTATGAAAGAGTACGAGCTACAGGCACAAAAAGCTGAGGCACAAACAAAGCTAGATGCTTTGAACAGCCAAACAATCAGCGTTTACAAAGATGCCAGAGGTACAATTCTCTCTATGAGTGATATTCTGTTTGAGTTTGGAAAGGCAGATTTGAAACCGGAATTAAGGGAAAATTTATCTGCAATAGGCGCAATTCTACAAAGCTTGCTAACCAATTCCAACATAATAATAGAAGGGCACACCGATAACGTTGGTAGCGCAGCAACAAATAAAAAACTCAGCGAGCAGAGAGCCAGCGCAGTTATGCAATATCTAATAGAGAGAGGCATAGATAAAAAACGCCTGAAATCTGTTGGCTATGGCTTAGAAAAACCCGTTGCAGATAACAAAACCGAAGAAGGCCGTGCGAAAAATCGCAGGGTTGAATTGGTTATTCAAGATAAAAAATAAGCTATCCCCTAGGGTGAGCTTGTTTTAGGCTATCTCTCAGCATCTCTGCGCTCACGTGCGTGTAAATTTGCGTGGTGTTTGGATTGCTGTGGCCTAAAAGTTTTTGAACAGTCACTATGTTTGCGCCATTTTCCAGCAAGTGAGTTGCGAAAGTGTGCCGCAAAACGTGGGGGCTTGCCTTGCCTTCCCAGCCAATTGAACGAAGAAGATTATGAATATCGCTGTAAAGTTTGCGGGTGTTGTAAGGTTTTTCGCCATTTTTTGAGAATACAAAATTAGAGGGAAAACAAGGAATTGCATTTTTGCTCTGAAAATCCCTGAATTTGCAAAGCCATTTTATTGAATCCCTTGTTAAAGGCACAACTCGTTCTTTGCTGCCTTTGCCCCATACCCTAACCAATTCTTCTGCAAAATTCAAATTTGCCCAAGTTAAATTTGCGCACTCAGAAATTCTAAGTCCCGTTCCGTAAAGCAATTCCAAAATGGTTCTTGCCCGCAGGGTGTTTTCATCTTCGCCAAATTCCGTTTTGAATAAATCCTCAATTTTAAAAGGCTCGCTAATCTCTTTTTGAGATAAAAAAGAAACCAGCCTTTTTGGTTTCTTGGGAGTTTTTATAACCGCAGCTGGATTATGCGAGAGCACTGCCACACGAACCAAATATTTCCCAAAACTTTTCAAGCAGGCAAGAGCTTGCGATTGCGTGGCTATGGCTTTTTTATTTTCCTTTATGCTCCAAATCCAGTCTCTCATTAAATCTGTATTCAAATTTTTTGGCGAAATATCCTCTTGCAAAAAATCCAAAAAATCCTTTAATATGCGAGCATAAGCCCTTATTGTATGTGGCGAGAATTTTTTTTGCTTTTCTAAATATGCAATATAGCGTTCTATTTCTGTGGAGAGCATTTCTAAAAAAATATAGAAAAAATTTCTAAATTACTATGCTATGAATCTTTTATCTTTAGTTCAAAATAAGAGCATTCTCATTCAGTGCCACGATATTCCCGATGCAGATGCAATAGGTAGTGCTTATGCCTTGCAACGTTTTTTTATGTTTCACGGGCGTGAAAGTAAAATATTCTATGGGGGCAAGGCAAAAATATCAAAACCGAGTTTGCTCATGTTGATAAATGAGTTGGAAATAGATATAGAATATGAACCGGATTTGCCTTATGAGCCAGAATTTTTGCTCACTGTGGATTGCCAATATGGTGCAGGCAATGTGCAAAAGTTTGAGTGTAGAAAATTTGCCGTTATAGACCATCACCGCGCAGAAATTAGAGAAGACGAAAACACGGAAATTAGACCTGCACTTTCAAGCTGTTCAACGCTTGTGTGGGATATGATGAGAAAAGAGGGCTACGATTTTGATAAAGACGAAAAAGCTAGAAATGTTTTGTATTATGGTCTTTTCACAGACACAAACGGGTTATCCGAACTTCGCCACCCTTTGGATAGAGATTTAGCAGATATAGATTTTGACAAGTCTTTGATTAAAAAGTTAAAAAATGCGGCTCTGACAATAAAAGAACTCAGAATAGTCTCTGCCGCCCTTGATGGTTCAAGAAGAATTGAAAATAAAAAGATAAATAAAAGAGTTGGCTTGTTCAGAGCAGAAGATTTTTGCGACCCGAATATTCTGGGATTTACCAGCGATATTGCAAAACAAGTGGATGTTTTGGACGCTTGCGTTGTGTATTGCCTTGTTGGAGATAGCATAAAAATTTCTGTGAGAAGTTCTGTTCGCGAGATTATGGCGAGTGAGTTTGCGAATTTTATTTGCGCTGGAGTTGGAAGCGGCGGTGGCAATATTGAAATGGCTGGTGGTTTTTTAAAAGCAGACGAAGATTATTTTATTCAAAGGGTAAGGGATTATCTAGAAAACTATGATTTGATTTATGCGGGTAAAACAAAAGTCGATTTTACTTCTATGAAACGCTGGCGCAAAAAATCCATTCCTGTTGGTTTTGTGAAAACAGAGGATATGTTCAAAGAAGACTGGCCTATTACAGTTAGAACTTTGGAAGGAGATATAGATTTGCGCGCAGGCAAAGACATATATGTTATGATAGGCATTGTGGGCGAGGTTTATCCCATTAAGCGCGAGAAGTTTGAAAAGAACTACGATCTTTTAGACACTCCATACAATTTAAAAACAGAATACATACCTGAAGTAATAGACAAAATATCGGGCAATAAGCTTGTGCTCGTTGACTTTGCGCACTCCTGCCTTCCAAAAGGCGAAAAAATTGTGAGAGCCTCCGCCGTTGAAAGACCCACCAAAGTTTTCTCTTACTGGGATTCAGAAAAATATTTCTCTGCAGTCACAGGCGATTTTTTAACCGCAAATGAAACAGATTTGTCTGATTGCTATATTGTGAATAGGCAAATTTTCTTTGATACTTATGAGGAGATTACTTAAACGCACTAATAGTGGCTACAGAAATCTTTTGGCAAAATAACTTTGATTTCAGAATTCAAAAAATCCGATGTATTTCTAGTTACAATAAAATCTACGCCCTTGCTTTTTGCACATTCCACTTGCAAGCAATCTTCAAAATCTACAAAAGACTCATTATTTATGGAATTAAATATCTGTTCTTTGTTTATGCCAGCAACTTCTAAAATATTGCATATTTCATAAATCAAATGCCGCCTTTCTTCTATTGAACAACGCTTTCTCAAAATATAAAATATGTTATTTACGGAATGAGCCGAAATATAGCCATCAACATCTTCCAAGCATCTTTGAATGACAGCATAAGACTCATTAAAGAAAGGCTTTCTGTTTGTCAAAAAATCCAGTATAATATCAGTGTCTATGAGAATTTTCATATTTTTCATATTTCTCGTTCCTAATCGCTTCTAACTCTTTTTTGTAATCAAAATCTGCTGGCAAAATTTTCTTATACTTCTGCAATCTTTGAAAAGCCAATTTTGCCTCTGCTTTTTTATCTGTTTGAGGAATGCCAACGTGAATGTTAAATGGAATTCCACCAAAAACAATCGCCTGCTTAAAAAACATACGCACAGCCGAGGCTGTATCTATGCCAATCTCGTGAAATAATTTCTCTGCCTGCTCTTTAAGCGAAGGCTCTAAACGAACTTGAAGCAAACTGGTTTGTGCCATAACAACTCCATACTTTTATCATATAAATATAGTAAATTGTAATGCTTTTGTAGCTATGGCTTGCTAAATTAAATATTTGCAGACTTAGAGAGCCGCCAGTGCAAGTTTACCAAGTTCGCTTTTCGTTGTTTTGCTCTCCTTTGTTGAGGTTAATTCATTTGGATATAGTCCACTTCACATCTTTTTTTGTTAGAATATTCTTTGTTGTCCATTCTTGTGTTCTAATTCCATTTGTCCAAGTAGCACGAACATATATTTTATTCCAACCCACTTTGGCATCTATGTTTACAATTTCATTGTCATTTTCTTCGTCAAAAGTATTACAAGTTATTTTTCCTGCTTTTGAAAAATAATGATAAAGAATTCCTCCTGCTTCTCCTTCCCTAACTCCATTCCTTTCCCTAGTCTCATCATATTGAAAACGCAAAGTATAGTGTCCATTGCTATTGCTTAACCCAAAAGGGGCATAGAATATTTTAACATTTTCGGTATAGTCAGTACAAGAACCTTGTTCAATTATAATATTGAATCCTGTAAAATCATATAAATAGTCATTAGATATCGTTGAAGGCAGTTCCAGCTTGACAATTCCATTCGTTACACTTCCTGCTATTAAGAAGGGGGGTCTGTTGGAAGATCCAGGACCAGAACCACCACTGCTACTGCCCTCATCAATACTTATAATTATATCTCCGCTACCCTTATAGAGGGTACCATCTTCATTGTAAACTTGCGGGTTTTCGTTACCCTCAGGGCTATCACCGCCAGAAGAGCAAGAAAATGTGAATGTCAAGGCAAATCCGAAGATAGCCACCAACGAAAGAAAACGATTAGTTTTCATAGTGAACTCCTATTGTTGAAGGGAATGTGAAATTGAAAATGCGATAACACAAATTTTTGGGCAACCGCAAGGGTTGCTCCTACATAAATCTGGAAAATCGGTGAATCAAGGTTCAGACGATAAGGGGGGGGGGGGGGGGGGGGGGGGGCAGAGAATTTAAACAACCCCATAAATACTTCGCTGTATTTAACTATAAGCCCAGAAAACACAACACTCACCATAGTCATCAGCTTCATCAAAATGTTCAGTGAAGGACCTGCAGTATCTTTGAATGGATCGCCAACGGTGTCGCCTGTGACGGCGGATTTGTGCGTGTCTGAACCTTTGCCGCCAAAGTTGCCTTTTTCTATGTATTTCTTGGCATTGTCCCAAGCACCACCGGAATTGTTCAGCATAGTTGCAAGGGAAAAACCCGCCGCCAAGCTACCAGCTAAAAGCCCGAACACACCTGGAACGCCTAAAATCAAACCGACCAAAATTGGAATTATAACAGCCATCAAAGAAGGCAAAACCATTTCTTTTTGCGCACCCGCTGTGCTAATCGCAACGCAACGAGCATAATCGGGTTTGCCTGTTCCGTCCATAATGCCTTTTATTTCGCGGAACTGGCGGCGAACTTCTTCCACCATTGCACCTGCCGCTCTGCCCACCGCTTGAATGCTCATTGAACAGAAAAGGAAAGCCATCATTGCGCCTATAAATAATCCGCAGAGCAAAGTTGGGTTCATAAGAGTTAAATTATATGCAACAAGAAAATCAGATATATTCGCACTGTGCGCAACCAAGCCAACCAAAGTTCCGTCTGCATTTATCGCTCTATTTCCATTATCTATTATTCTAACGGCAGAGTCTGAAGCAAATGTGTTTGCGAGATTTTCGCTAGTACTGGTAAATACAACAGAACCCGCTTTGAATGCTCCGTTTGAACTTGCAGCAATTTTTCCAAGCCAAAGTTTTACCTCTTCTATATATGCTGCCAAAAGCGCAATGGCTGTTAAGGCGGCAGAGCCTATGGCAAAACCCTTTCCAGTTGCAGCTGTGGTGTTACCTAGCATATCAAGCTCGTCTGTGCGTTTGCGAACCTCTTTGGGCAACCCGCTCATTTCGGCGTTTCCACCTGCGTTGTCTGCTATTGGACCAAAAGCATCGGTTGCAAGGGTTACGCCAAGAGTTGAGAGCATTCCTACTGCGGCAAAGCTAACACCGTAAAGTCCCATAGACAAATCGCCAAAACCACCTGCAAATCCAAATGCCAAGAGAATTCCAACCGCAATGCAAACAACGGGGAATCCTGTGCTTTTCATTCCAACCGCTATGCCTTCTATTATTGTTGTTGCGTGACCAAGCCTCGCTTGATTTGCAATGCTCTGTGTTGGTTTATAGATATCCGATGTGTAATATTCCGTGAATTGCCCTATTATCACTCCAACTACCAAACCAGAAACCACGGAGCCGAAAATGCCCCAGCTTATCAATCCAAGCCCTGCCATAACTGCAACTGCTATCAAAATCAAAACAGAACTTCCGAGAGTTCCAACCAAAAGCGAACGCAACAAATTTTTAGAGCTCACCTCTTCTTTTGTGCGAACCATCATTATACCTACCAAAGAAAATAAAATTCCAAGAGCAGCAACAAACATAGGGGCAAGCACCGCACCAATTCCAAGCTGTGGCAAAACTGCGCCTAGAGCCGCAGTAGCTAGAATGGAACCGCAATAGCTCTCATATAAATCTGCACCCATTCCCGCAACGTCTCCAACATTGTCTCCAACGTTATCAGCTATGGTTGCTGGGTTACGAGGGTCGTCTTCTGGAATGCCAGCTTCTACCTTACCAACCAAATCTGCGCCAACATCTGCGGCTTTTGTGTAAATACCGCCGCCAACACGGGCAAACAAGGCCTGAACGCTTGCTCCCATTCCGAATGTAATCATAACTGCGGTTATTTCAACCATTTTTTGTTCCGGTGTAAAACCTACGCCAAAACCTAATATGTTATGGTCAAAAACGTAGTTCAGCAACAAGAACCAAAGCGAAATGTCCAGCAAGCCAAAACCTACCACCACAAGGCCCATAACTGCACCGCCGCGGAAAGCTATTTGCAGTGCGCTGTTCAAGCTATGCGTAGCCCCCTGTGCGGTTCTGCTGCTTGCGCTAGTTGCGGTTTTCATACCTAGGAACCCGCATAACCCAGAGAAAAAGCCTCCTGTTAGGAATGCCACAGGCACAAAGGGGTTCTGGATGCCTAGCATTGCAAGCAATACTAGGATGATGAACAAAACCACGAATACGAGCGAAACGGTTTTGTACTGGCGTGTCAGATAAGCCATTGCGCCTTCGCGCACGTATTGGGCAATATCTTTCATTGTTTGATTACCTTCGGGCTTTTTCATAAGGTTTTTATAAAAAACCAAGGCACAGATAAGGGCGACTATGGCCGAGGCTGGTACCAAGAACCATATTTGGGAGAGGGATAACATAGGGGAGAATATAGTAAATTTTTACCGCTTGATATACCCATAATTCCAAGCCCACTGCTCTGGGTATTTCAAAATCCAGTTTTCTAGGATTTTTGCTATTTCCTTTTTGTCAATTTCGGATTTTGGTGCATAAACTCGCTCAAAACGAATTATATGTTCATTTTTTTTCCTGAATGTTATGAAAAGCACAATGCTTGCGCCCAGCTTGTTAGCCGTTAAGGGAAGGTCTAAAAATAAAGGAACATCATCGCCCAAAATTTTAAAATTCTCTGCTTTGCCCTTTGACTGGTCTGCCATTACCGCTAAAATTTCCTTGCTTCTAATGGCATTTTTCAAAATTTTAGGAACATCATAATCCTTTGCGATTCTTATTTTTTGTGTTGCCCTTAAACTCGTTAAAAATTCGTCTAACTTTGCATTTCTAAATTCAGAAACCACTAGATTAACTGTGCTGGTGGTTAAATGCTCTAAACTCCTATGCAGCATTTCAAAAGCCCCTAAGTGGATGCTCATAAAAACAATGGGATTTTTGCCTATTTCATCTTTAACTAAATATGAATTTTCAAATTTCAAAGGAATTTCTTTATTTTGCAAAAACCTTAAACTATCCACCCCGTTGAGAAAAAGATTTTTATACACTGCTTTTGGCTTTATCTGCAAATTTGCCGATTTTAACCGCTCCGCCACGTATTTTTTCTCTTTCCAAAACTCTATTAAATAAATAGGGTAAAATAATTCAAAAACCACCCTTTCAAGAAAGCTAGGCAGGTGGGTTAAAATAAAAGCTAAAGTTCTAAAGAGCATAATTGTTTATCACATCTTGTACGGCACCCGCATTAGCTGGGAGCCGGTGTATTGAGTTTGCGTATTTGGGGGAAATACCTTCTAGTTTTTGTTCGTGATAGCCTGCTTTGAATTCGGAGAATTTCAGGCCGTGAGCGGTGCTTATAACAACAACGCTTTCTTCGCTTGAAATAATATTTTTTTCGCGCAGCTTGAACAATGCACCCAAGGCAACGCCTGTGTGCGGGCAAGTGTAAAGACCTATTTTATCTGCACGGTGGGCAGCATCGGAGAGTTCTTGTTCGGAAACCTGTTCTACAATTCCATTATAGTTTTTTATAGCTTGCTCGGCTTTGGGGTAGCTAACGGGGTTGCCTATTTGAATTGCGCTTGCCAAAGTTTTTTTTGCTTGAACAGGTTCAAGTTTATTGAAATTTTTTTTATATGCCAAGTAAAATGGATTGGCATTCTCTGCCTGCGCAACTATTATACGAGGCTTTTTGTTTATTAAACCAATTTCCAGTAAATCGTCTATGCCTTTAGCGAGAGCGCTTACATTGCCCAAATTGCCGCCAGGAATAATCAAAACATCGGGAAGCTGCCAGCCCATTTCTTGGCAAAGCTCGTAGCTGATTGTTTTTTGCCCCTCTATGCGGAGGCTGTTCATTGAATTTGCCAAGTAGATGCTTTTGTCTGCGGTCACTTCTTGAACAATTTTCATGCAACCGTCAAAATCTGTGTCTAAGGCTAAAACAAGGCTGCCGTTTGAAATTGGCTGCACAAGTTGCGCAACGGAAATTTTTCCGGCTGGCAAAAACACAATGCTCGGAATGCCTGCCCTTGCGCAATATGCAGAAAGAGCTGCGGAGGTATCTCCTGTGCTTGCGCAGGCAACGGCTTTTATTTTGGCTTTGTTTTTTATTAAATGATTAACTTGGCTAACCAAAACGGTCATTCCCAAATCTTTGAAACTGCCTGTGTGCGAATTTCCGCACAACTTCACGTGCAGGCTTTTCACTTTTATCTCTTGTGCGAGTTTTTGCGCATTGAAAAGAGGGGTAAAACCTTCTTGAAGCGTCACTATGTCTTGGACAGGGAGTTCTGGCAAAACGAGTTCGCGCTTGCTCCACACACCGCTTAAATCTGCAGGTGCAAAGCTCAAGCGACGGTTGGTGAACAAATTTTTCCACTCTTCTGGTGAGCGAGTTTTCCAAGCATCGCGGTTATGGCTCACTTCTAAAAGAGAGCCATCTTCGCCTCTATAAACAACTTGCGACAAAGGGTATTTGTCGCTGCCACTTATGCTTTTGAACTCTGCGTGGAACATTTACTCAGCTATCTTTTATCACAAGTTCAACCCTGCGATTTTTTGCACGGCCTTCTTCGGTTTTGTTGTCTGCAACGGGTTTTGTCAATCCATAGCCAATAGCCTGCAAGCGATTTGCGGCAACGCCTCTTTCAATTAAATATTGCTTAACAGCAGCGGCTCTTTGCTCGCTGAGTTTTTTGTTGAAATCAGCAGAACCAACATTATCGGTATGACCTTCTACTATAACTTTAGATTCGGTTAACAAACTCTGGAGAATTGCGCCTATTGCCGATAAATTTTCCCTTAGCTCCTGTTTCAAATCTGCTTTTCCAGTTTCAAACAGAATATCGCTCATGGAGAGAATAGTACCTCTGGCATCTCTGTAAACGCTTATGGCTTTGCTGCTCAAAGCATCCAGCTTTTTTTGTGCCTCGGCTTTTTGAGCTGCAAGCAGAGAATCTTTTTCGGCAAGGGCTCTTTGCGCATCGTCAATAGCTTTTTGCTTTTCCTTAGCTAGATTTTCAAGACGGGTACGTTCAGCACTTAAAGCCGTATTCAATGATTTGGCTCCTTTGGCATCGCTTGCCCATAATTTAATAAGAGAATCTTTTACGGCAGAGACATTTTTTTGAGTAGCCAAATTGCTTTGGGTTAAGGAATCTATGCTTTTGCGAAGCGCAGCATTTGAAAGCAAGGTTTTGAAAACCTCAATTGCTGCGTCGCAGTTTTTCAAATCTGCTTCGTAAATATCGCCTTTGCGATCTTCTTTTGGTACGGCTTCCAAACCGCGAATTCTCGCTTCTGTCGCTGCGTAAAAACGCTCGGCGGCAGCATCACGTGGAAGAACATTTTTTACGGCATCAAAAGAGGCTCTACAAGAGATGGGAGCTTCTTGCGCAAACAAGCTTGCGGTAGCGGCTAAAAAAACTAATGCTTGAATTTTCATAAAACCTCCTTAATTTATAACATGTTCTTTGGGTGCATTTCTAAGTGATTCCCAAACACTTTGGTAACTTTCCAAAGAATCTTTGGAAGCAACCAAATCGCTTTCCGCCTCTTTTTTCAGAGTGCCAAGAGCGGTTTGTTCCTGTTTCAGCAAAGTCATTTGCAATTGAAGAACAGCCTCGTCTGCCAAAACAAAAGCCTTTTCAGTTTGGCGTTCTTCTTGTTGCTTTTCGGCATCTGTGATTAAGGAACCCACATTAGCTGGAACTGCAACATTGCCAGCTTCTGCTAGTGCCTTAAGCGTTTTGGCCTCCGTTATGGTAGAATCCACAATAGCAGCTCTTTTAGACGCACACGAGACCACAAAGGCCGTGAGCATCGCTATAAATAATATTTTTTTCACAAAAACCTCCGATTGTGATATGTATCAGGGGTAATGTAGAAAAAAAATGACCAGCCTACGGCTGTTCGCCAGCGAAATGCAAATTGGATAGGCGTTGTGCCTGTCTAAAAGTTTTGCCAAGAAAACAGGCATTAAACCCTGCCCACGAAGTGAAGTTGGCAGGGTGAGTAAAATTATAAAAATTTGTATGTTTCAAATATGAAAACGTTTATTTGCTTAGTTTTATTAATAATTTCTATTTCTTATGCAAATACGCAAGAACCAGCCACAGAACAAAATAATACCAGAGGAGCGTTTTATTTGCATCCATTTTCTACTTATTCAGGTATGGCAGGTTTCAATCCAATATATTTCACGGTTGAAATTCCGTTTAGCTTATCTAACTCGCTGATAATTAGACCAAGTTACTTAAACTGGAGCCGCGTTAACGATAAAATAAAAGCAAAAGCGTTTAGACTAGGCAGTGATATTGGAATTCGCCGCTATTTAGCTGGAAAAGGAGAAGGTTTGTATTTGCAAGGACAAATGGGCATATTCTACTATAATCATAGCTTCGAAGAGGAATGCGATGAGCTTATCTGTGTTAATCTCTGCCCTTTCTGTGTTATCGATATCCCCCAAAAATCCATCTGGCTAGATGCTATGGGTTATATAGGTTATTCGTTTAAATTTTTATTTATTGACATTGGAATTGGACTTGTGTTGGGAATTAGTACTGAAAACGGACACGTTAAGCTACTTGATACGCTTTGGCCCGATTTAAACATAGGCATTGGAATTCTATTCTAAAATTTCCTATATTTTACCTACTATATGAGTAGCGATTTTCAAAGAACTTTGCGAGAGGAGCAGCAGCAGTTTCTTGCTGAACAGCAAAATAGGTTTCCTGAGGCAGAAACATTAAAAATTGACCTCCATTGCCACGATTTCAACAGCGATGAGCCAGATGAATTGCTTGGGCGTATTTTGAATGTGCCCGAAACTTGGCTCCCAAGCCAAACCCTGATAGATGGGCTTACGCGAAATGGATGCAACGCTTTCACAATCACCAACCACAACAACGCACGTTCCTGCTACCAAATGCAAGACAAGGGGCTTGATGTTCTAACTGCTGCTGAATTCAGTTGCCGTGTTCCAGATTTTGGCATAGGCATACACGTACTCACTTATGGCTTTACGCCTGAACAGGAAGCAAAGCTGGACAAACTGCGCAAAAATATTTATTCTTTTTTGGAATATGCTAGGCAGCAAAATTTGCCAACAATATGGGCGCACCCTCTTTATCATTATGCAGCTAGGCAGTTGCCTCCGCAGGCTTTTTTCAAC
>JAITFN010000027.1 GCA_031281345.1 Candidatus Fibrimonadaceae bacterium | reverse complement strand
GGAGGCCATAAAATGGCAAAGATCAAAAATGTAGTTGGCCGTCAAATTTTAGATTCGCGCGGCAACCCGACCGTTGAAGTTGAAATCACTTTGGATACAGGCTTTGTTGCCCGTGCCGCTGTTCCTAGCGGAGCTAGCACTGGTGAATACGAGGCTTGCGAACTTCGTGATAACAACAAAAAAGTCTATGGTGGCTTAGGTGTGTTAAAGGCAGTAGCTGCCGTTAACGGACCCATTGCTCGCTTGCTCAAAGGTAAAGACCCTCTGAAACAGGCTGCCCTTGACGATGCCATGATTAGGCTAGACGGCACAAAAAACAAAAGCAAACTCGGCGCAAATGCAATTCTCGGTGCTTCAATGGCAATCACCGTTGCTGGCGCAAGCGTTAGCAAATTGCCGCTTTGGAAATATATCGGCAAATTGCACGGCAACAAAAACAAATTCATACTTCCAACCCCAATGGCAAACATTGTGAATGGCGGCAAACACGCAGACAATAAAATCGACTTCCAGGAATTTATGATTATGCCAGTAGGCGCAAAATCCTTCTCCGAAGGGCTTCGCTGGATAACCGAGATTTTCCACACTCTTAAAAAATTGCTCAAAAAAGACAGGCAGGCAACATCTGTTGGCGACGAAGGCGGCTTTGCTCCTAACTTGACCAACGACCAGGCTTTGGAATACATTATGAAAGCCATTAAAGAAGCTGGCTACAAACCCGGCACTCAAATTGGCATTGCCCTTGACTGCGCCTCGTCTGAGTTATTTGACGAAGGTGGTCGCAAAGGCTACAAATTCTGGAAATCCGAACCAGGCAAACTTCACACCGCAAAAGAGATGGTTGCAAAATATGCAGCTTGGGTTAAAAAATATCCAATCGTCTCAATAGAAGACGGTTTAGATCAAAACGACTGGGAAGGCTATGTTGGCTTTACCAAGGAACTCGGTAAAAAAGTTCAGCTTGTTGGCGATGATTTCTTTGTGACAAACCCAGAGCGTTTGACAAAGGGCATCAAAATGAAAGCTGCAAATGCCATTCTGATAAAGGTTAATCAAATTGGTACCGTTACCGAAACTTTGGAAGCGATTAAAATTGCTCAAAAAGCAGGCTACGGCGTTATAGCCAGCCACCGCAGCGGTGAAACCGAAGATTCCTTTATCGCAGACCTTGCCGTTGGCACGGGCGCAGGCCAAATAAAAACCGGTTCTCTCTCCCGCACCGACCGTATTTGCAAATACAACCAATTGCTCCGCATAGAGGAACAAATTGGCAAATCTGCAAAGTACCAAGGCAAAATAAAATAAGCGTTTTTAATAAGTTCTTTACTGCCCGCCTAGTTAAAAACTGGGTTGGGCAACTTCTTATATTCCCAAAAGTTTTCTCTTTTTCATTTCAAATTCTTCTTCTGTTATTATGCCTTTCTCTTTTAAGGCGAAATATTTTGATATTTCATCAGCAGGGTCAGTTGTGGGAACATTTGAATTGGAATCAGACTCTGAATGATTGTTTTTAAGAATTTCATTAAAATCCATATTGCTTACATTTGAATAATTGCCTGTTAAATGAGTCCAAGCAGAAATATTATCTTTTTTTAACTGAAGAAATGCAAAGTCCAATAGAGCCCAAAAAATTCCCCAACAAATTGCAAACAGCCCGTTCGGCAGAATAATAATACCCAAAATAATTGAAACGATACAATGTATATAGAACCCTGACATTTGCCAATTTAAAAGTAAAATTTTGCATATGATTCCAGTAAGAGATAGTGCAAGATAATTTAGATAAAAATCCATATCCGCAACAGATTTAAAACCAATAATAGATTTTACAGATCTAATTATCGCAAATATGTTCATAAAAAGCACAATGTATAAATAGTTTGTTAGATAGTTATGTCTTTCTTTTTTAATATAGGGCAAATTACTTGTGTCCCCCAAAAATGTATCTAAAAATTTTTCTTTATTCATTTTAACCTCCCTTTGCTCGCTTCAACACCCTCAAAGCCACCAAAATCTGAACCGCCTGTTTGGGGAAAGCTAGCATTAGAATTCCGCAGACAGAGGCGGTTATGCCTAGGGCAAGTGGTATGGGTAGGTAGTTTGTACCTGTTAGCATTAGTTGTAGTAGCGTGTGGTCTGATGAGAAAAAAGCTTTTGCTATTTTGCCTGTGAAGCTGGAATAACGCTGAATTCCAAGCGCAAGAGCCCAGCTTGCGATTTTCCAAAACGAAAGAAAAACCACGCCTTGCAAAAGAATGAGAATTCCGATTACGCGAGCAGTTCGTTTAGGTTCTAGCATTGCTAAGCAATTTAGAAATTATTTGATTTGGGATTTGTATTTTATGTTCAATGTTTCGGGCATTTTTACTGATAATAGCCGTATTACTGACTTACGCAAAAGACTGGACCCATTATACTAGGCAAAATGAGGTTCGCGATGTTGTGCTTGCGGATAATGGAACTCTTTGGGCAGCTTTTGCTTGGGGATTGCAAGAGAGACTTGCAAACAAAACGGAAAATAGCTATATGCCCGGGAGTAATAATTTAGAAGTTGCGGATTTTGTTCAGATTTTTGACTTGCCTAGTGGAGATATAATAGCGGCTTCAAGGAATGGGAGTTTGGTTCGCAAAAATAAAACTTCAAAAAATTTTGAAACAATAAGCAATTCCTTTGCAGAAAAAAAACGAGAACTACTTCCTGGGCTTGGAAAGAGAGCAAATAATATTCTAATTCTGCCTTTTAAAGGAGCTTTGGCTTTTTTTGATTATGAACAAAAGTATTCTGTAATAACGCTTTCCCAAATAGGCACAAGTTCTCTTGAAAGTTTTTCCATAAAAAGAATTGTACTTGAAGGCGATAGTTTATGGATAGAATTTGATAGAGCAATTTGGAAAAGAAAAGTTGATTGGAATAAAATTAGCGAAGACCGATTTTTAGCAGACCCTAATTCGTGGAAACAAGCGGATAAAATACCCGGAGAAAAAGCAAAGCCCAGCTATGTTCCCACTCAATCAGATTTTCCGCTGGAAACTGTGAGGGTTGTTTCTGTTTTGCCCGGAACCGGTGCGCTTGCTTGGGGAAATGATGATTTCAATTATTTTTCCCGAATGCAAAATGAAAAGTGGGGAGAAACTTTTTTGGCTAATGCAGGTAAGTTTGGACACGACCATAAAAGCTGGCCAGCAAAATCTTTGGCTATGCAGTCCAATGGAAGTTTCGCAGTTGGATTTTGGGGAGCAGGGCTTGTAACATTTGATGCGAATTTTCCGGTAGCGGGTTCAACCGGATGGTTTCACTCAACTAATAGCAACAATACTTGCCCAACCGCATATAGAGATGGTGATACAGGTGGCTGGACAATAGTTTATGGAGTTTCCGCTACGCCAGATTTTTCTGGTTTTCTTTTTTCTTTTTTTAGCAGTGGCTATTATGGCTTTGGCTTTGTGGATAGCAATTTAAAAGCCAAATGCTTTAAACCAACGAAAGCATCTTCTGCTATTGCCTCTTCTATAATAGCGAAGAAAAGCGAAACCGGAGAATGGGAAATTTATATAGCTTGGAGAAGTTCCATAGATTCAAAAGAAGGTGGCGTTGACTTTTATAAAGCTGTTCCATCTAAAGATTCAGAAAATTTTTCTCCGATATGGCAAAATGCATGGACATTGCCTTTTGGCTCACCAATAGAATTTGCCTTTGACAGCGATGGCATTTTATGGGCAATTTCAAATTCTAAAATTTTTTATTTGCTTCAAAACGAATGGCAAGAACCCAGCTACATTAGGGGTTTTGATGGTGGCATTATTTCTGCCTTGAAAACAGATGCCCAAAATGGGTTGTGGATTGGCACTCAAGGCAATGGCGCATATTTACTTTCAAAGATAAGCCATTCACCAGACAGTTTAACCGCAAAACATTTCAAAACTAGAAACGGCCTATTAAGTGAAATGGTTTATGATTTAGCCATAGACACAATAAAAGGCAAAGTTTATTTTGCGCACGATTTGGGACTTAGCGTTTATTCCACTCCCATTGTTCGGGGTGCCTCAAACTATATGCAAAGCGATGCCCCTAAACCCATAGCCTACCCTAATCCATTTCGCCCAAAACAGCACAGTGCAGTGACAATAGACTACATAAGCGAAAAATCCGTATTATATATTTTTGACTCCTCTGGCAAGCGTGTTAGGTTTTTCAACTCGGATGAATTGCGGGGTGGCGCAGCGGCTTGGGACGGAAAAAACGAAGACGGCAAATTGGTTGCACCAGGGTTATATCACTATATGGCAAAAGACGGGAAAAAAACCGCCAAAGGCAAAATTATGGTTGAGAGATAGCCACTACACCGCCACGCTTGCTTTAATCGCAGGCCAGAGATTGTTTCGTCAATCATCCCTTTCAAAATATAAAAGTAGAGTGCCAGCGTAATCCATTATTTCAGTAAGAGTTCCATATTTCTGCAAAACTAACAAGCCACCGTCAATAATACCAAAGTGATGAGCAAAAAGCAAATAAATTTTTTTGTTTTCAAGAATTATTGACTGCATATCATTTCCTAAAATACCCACATTCCATTCTTCGATGTTTGTTCCATATATTATATTGTTATTCGCAGCATTTCCAATTTTTGTTGCATTGTAGCCATTCTTATAACGAAATGCGGGAATTGCATTCTGGTAAACATATAATTTTTCATTGTATTTTATGTTCTCTTGAACATAAGAAATCAGAGGATTAATCTCATTTTGACCCACATACATTCTATCACGGCTGATGAATTCCAAACAAATTATAGACAAGTACAAAGTAATGACTAAAAGGAAAGAAAATCCAACTGCACTCATAATATTTCTATTTTTTGCTTTAATTTTATTTAGAACAATATCGGCTCCAATCGTAGCGAAAATAAAAACTATTGTGGGTAAGAACAGCCATAAACGATCGACCAGAGGCCACTTGCCTATTGATGAAGCCAAAAACGCAAACAATAAAGATAATGCCAACGAACAGGCTATCTTGTTTTTGGATTTACACAATGAATAAATACCAAGTAACGCAAAAGGTACAAAAAACCAAACATAAAAATAAAGGCTAAAAATATTTCTTTCATCTGAAAGTATGAACACTATTCTATATATTGTACTTTTTTTTCTAGCGTAGTCATCCCAATATGCTTTCATAGCTTCAGATACAGGCGACATCCACCAGTGATAATACAAAGCAAATACTACAAGAATTGTTATTCCAGATATGGCAATATAAAGCATTTGTTTCTTATTTTTATTTAGAATAGCAGAGATAAATTCAAATAATAATGTTCCTCCTATAAAAAATACGGCTGGCGATGAAAAACATAAAATCAATATATATAAAACAGTTAATACCGGGAGTTTTATTTTATTTTGCATATAATAAAAATACAGCAAAATAGTTAAAAGAACAAAAAATGCATCGCTCATATAGGGTTTTAATTCATTGGAATAACAAATATAACTCGGCAGCAATGCGCTCATAACCACAACAAAAGCGATTCTACAATTGCTAAAATTAAAAATCTTTTTCAAGAATATCACTTCGCAAATCAATAAGCCTATAAATGCAAAAAATGAGAATATTCTCAAAGACCTCTCTGAATATCCAAATATAGAACCTATAGCTTTTACAGCAATTACATACAAAATAGGTGCAGACTGGGCGGAGGCTAAAGGCGGAGTAAGCAGTTCAAGCCAATTTCGCAAAACTATGCTTTCTGCAAGCATAGCTTCATCGAGCCAGAGAGAGCGGCATTTTATATACATGATTATTCTTACAATAACACTCATTGCAACTATTGCGATTGAAGCGAATATAAGTATATTTTTCAAGTTTATTATTTTTGCCATAAAAACTCCAATATAAGATTCCAAGTATAAGGCAATATAGAAATATGTTGCATTTGGAGCTTGGATGGCTTTCATTAAGAATGGCTGAGATTTATCTCACACTGCTACGCTTGCTTTAATCGCTGGCCAAGGGTCGTAGTTTTCCAACGTGAAATCTTCAAACTTAAACCCAAACAAATTTTTCACATCGGGGTTTAATTTCATTTGTGGCAAGGAACGAGGCTCTCTTGAAAGCTGCAATTCGGCTTGCTCAATATGGTTTTTGTAAAGGTGCAAATCTCCGAATGTGTGCACAAATTCGCCTGGTTCATATTCAAGCACCTTGCACAGCATAAGGGTTAGCAGGGCGTAGCTCGCTATGTTAAAGGGAACGCCCAAAAAAATATCTGCGGAACGCTGGTAAAGCTGGCAGCTCAGTTTGCCGTTTGCAACATAGAACTGAAATAGGCAATGGCAGGGCGGGAGTGCCATTTGGGATATTTCGCCAACATTCCAAGCGCAAACGATATGTCTGCGGCTATCTGGATTGTCTTTAAGTGATTTTAAAATCTCGGAAATCTGGTCTATTTTCTCACCGCTTGGCGCACCCCAGCTTCTCCATTGGGCACCATACACAGGTCCCAAATCGCCGTTTTCCCTCTGCCACTCGTCCCAGATAGTCACATTATGCTCGTGCAAAAATTTTGTGTTTGTATCACCTCTCAAAAACCAGAGCAACTCCACAATTATTGATTTTAAATGAACTTTCTTTGTTGTCAAAAGCGGAAATCCTTTGCTCAAATCAAAGCGAATTTGCCGCCCAAAAACGCTAAATGTACCCGTACCCGTGCGGTCGCTTTTTTCAACGCCGTTTTTTTTAACTTCGCGAAGTAAATCTAGGTAGGTTTGCATATTATGAGATTAAATATAGTAAGTGTTTTACTACTTTATACTGTACTTCCTTATGGTCAAGTCATCATTCATAGGTCTAGATGCAATGGAGCGTTTTAGTTGGGAAAAACGCCCTGGGCAAATTTGCCAGTTTTGTAGCAATAACTGCAACAGAACCATAGTGGTTTTTAGCGATGGCAGAACGCACGTAACAGGTAACCGCTGCGAAAGAGGCGAAGTTTTTGCAAACCCTAACGATGCTGAAACCAAAAAAATCCTCGCAGAAATAAGCCGCAAAATAAATTCCGTGCCAGATATGATTAAAAGAGCAAACCAGCTTTTGGTAAAGGACTGGAGCCCCAAACCCAGCACTTCGGGCAAAAAAATAGGCATTCCCAGAGCTTTGGAGTTTTTTGTCTCTTTGCCGTTTTGGAAGGCATTTTTCACTTCGCTGGGCTTTGAGGTGGTGATTTCAAGGCAAAGCGACTATAATCTGTTTGAAGAAGGTTTGCGTTCCGTTCCGGGCGATACTATATGCTTTCCGGCAAAGCTCTTACACGGGCACGTTGCAGACTTGGTGAAGAAAAAAGTGGATAGAATATTTTTGCCTATTATGATAGCCGTTCCAAGCGACCATAAAAAATTTCAGGCAACAGCGGTTTGCCCTGTGGTTCAAGGCTATCCGGCGGTGGTTAGGAACATTGACGACCCCGAAAAAAAACACGGCATTGCCATTGACCAACCGACATTCCACTGGTACAACGAAGATTTGCGCAGAAGCCAGTGCATAGATTGGTTCAGCGAACACTGGAAAATTCCAAAAAAAACAATAGACGCCGCAGTTAGCGAAGGCGAAAACGCTCTGCAAAAATATATAGATACCTTGCAAAACGAAGGGCAAAAAGTTTTAGACGATGTTCGGGCGCGCGGAGAATTCGCAGTTGTGGTCGCAGGCAGGCCATACCATTTAGATCCTTTGGTGAATCATCTTGTTGCTAACCACTTTACCCAAATGGGAATACCAGTTTTGCCGCTAGAAGCCCTGCCCGATGTATTTGAGCAGGAAATTCCCTCAAATACGAGAATGGAGGCTCTGAATTCCTTTCACATGAGAATGCTCGGCGCCACGCTTTTGGCAACAAAAGACCCAAGCATAGAGTTGGTGCAAATAGTGAGCTTTGGCTGCGGACACGATGCCATTCTCTCCGATGAGATAATGCGAATTCTGCACGAGCGTTCAGATAAAGAATTGCTGATGCTGAAATTAGATGAAGGCGATGTTAGAGGGCCGGTTAGCATTCGCATAAAAAGTTTTATAGAAACGGTGAAGGTACGCAAAGCAAAACAAGTACCTGCAAATTCTTTACCCTTGCAAATACAACCATTGTACACAGTGCCTTATGCCAAAGGCGATGGCAAAAAACGCATAGTGCTGATTCCAAATTTAAGTCCGGCGTTTAGTTTTTTGTGCGCAAAGGTTATGGAAAGAGAGGGTTTTAGAACGGAGCATTTGCCACTAGCGGATAAAAGGGCTTTTGAGCTTGGCAAAAAATTTGTACATAACGATATTTGCTTTCCGGCTCAGGTAAATATTGGCGAAGGTTTGCTTTGGCTTGAGCAGCATCCCGAAGTTAGCCAAGACGAAGTGTGCATGGGGCTTGCAAAAAACTGCGAGAATTGCAGGGCTGGGCAGTATGCTGTTATGTGCCGCAAGGCACTTGACGAGGCGGGCTACCCCAATGTACCAATTTTAACAACAGGCACAGATAACAAAAATATGCACCCAGGTTTCAATGCCGGTTTGGATTTTCGCGTGCATATGCTTTGGGGAATGGCAATGATGGATGGCATAGAGATAATGTTTCGTTCCATTCGCCCTTACGAAAAAAATCACGGCGAATCTCTAAGAGTGTATAATTACTGGATTAAAGAAACTATGCAAGAGACTGCCGGAAATATTCGTGGTGCTTTGAAAAAATTTGAGCAGGCTGTGGAAGCCTTTAACAAAATAGAAGCCAATATTTCGGTTCGCAAGCCAAGAGTTGCCGTGCTTGGAGAGATTTTGATGAAGTATCACCCAAGCGCAAATGGTTTTGTTGAAGAATATCTTTTTGAACACGGAATGGAAGTGGTGCAACCCGGAATGCTGGATTTTTTCAGGGTTAGCGAACTTGTGAGAATGGAAAAGGTGAGGCGTGGGCTTATAGCGCACCCCTTTATGAACTGGCTAATAGGCAGTGTTTCTTCTAAATTTTATTCAAAAGCCGCAAACGATGTTGAAAAACGCATTAGAAAATTCAAATATTACGAACACCACGCAGATTGCTACGAATTGTCAGACATAATAGAAAAAACTGGAATGTTAGACAAAACCTATGTAACAGGCGAAGGTTGGTTAATCCCAGGCGAGGTTCTCTCTTTGGCCGAACACGGCGTTAACAGCTTTGTTATTGTTCAGCCTTTTGCCTGCCTTGCAAATCACATTTCTGGCAGGGGCTTAACAAAAGCGATGAAATCAAAATTCCCGCACATTCAAATTCTGAGTTTGGACTACGATCCCGATACCAGTTTCGCAAATATTGAGAATCGTTTGCAGATGCTCATAATAAATGCGAAGGAGTTGGAGGGAAGAAGCGCAGTTAAGGCGACACACTAACTCTCTCCCCAGCGATGCGTGCAAAATAATCAGGGTTATACATAGCTTCAAGAACAAGACCGGGCCACCTGAATTCTCCTGCATAGCTTGGATGAATTTGAACGGCAAAAACCTTTACTTCGTTTGGATAAAGATTAAAGAACCAATTTATTCGGTCGTCTCTTATGTCTGTATAATCGGCAGTGGAAAGAGATGGGCGTAGGTTATTCAGCCAGCCGGGTCTATCGTCATAGTTTAACCTTTCATTGGAAATTTCAAAACCCGAAGGCAAAATGCTGGATAGCGCCAAATTTTCAACCTTGCTGGAAACTAGAGATTTAGCACCAAAAACTATCCAAAATGGCTCGCCTTGTTTTATTTGCGAAGCGGTGATTCTCTCTCCGGTTGAGCTAAACAAATTCCTTTCCACAACAAATCCCTTAGACTCTGTTTTTATGTTGTCTTCCAAAGGCAAGCCCCTTGTTTGAAGTTCGGCAAAAATTGTACCGTTCAAGGCATTCACAGAAATTCCCTGGGAACCAAAAGAGGTTAAATCTATTCTCATGGGCTTATTGGCTTTGATTAAAACTTTTCCAGTTTTTTCACCTGCCTTCCACTCCGCTTCCACATCGCCTGCGCTGAACTTGTCTCTAAGGGCAGAGAAAGCTAGCAAGGCAAATGCGCTTTCCTGTGTACTCCACCAGCCTTTGGAATTCCATTCTTTTGCAAGGTTCTGGTAAATTTTCAAGGCATCTCCAAACTTGTTCATCTTTGCAAGAACCAAAGCGGCAAGGGCTTGGTCTCTCAAAGAGGAGCCATAAGTACCTGAATTTTCTCTGTAATCGTTCAAAGCATTTCCGGGATTTTCCAAAACCTGCTTTGCTATGGATTCTTTTCCGGCTATGTGGTAAGCACCTGCAAGCAGATATTTAGAAAGCCAATCCAGCTTATCCAAATTATTCTCTTTCATCAAATTCATCGCACCCATTTGTTCTTCGCCCGCCAAGGAGAGCAAAAATAATCTATAAGCTTGATAGCGGAAATTTCTGATGTTTTTCTCCTTTGCCTGTTCTATTTCCCAACTTTTCCAAGTGTTCAAAAGGGTTTGCGGAATGGAGTAGCCTGCGTTTTTTGCCTCCAGCATAAAATGCCCTGCATAACTGCTTGCCCAAGAATCTGCATTGCCGCTTTGACCTGGCCAATAAGAAAAACCTTTATTCAAAGAGAATTGCGCAAGCCGCTTAATTCCTGCATTTATATTGCCTGTGATTTCTTGCTTTGTTTTTGAATCCAAATCTCTTAACTTATCAATGTACAGTTGCGGGAATATGCTAGAAACTGTTTGCTCCAAGCAGCCATAAGGATAGTGTATTAAATAATCCAATCGCTCGTCTGCACCTAAACTGGGCATTGTGCTGAGTACAAGCGTTGCTCTGTGAGTGCCTTCTATTCCAAAAGCATTTATTTTGGTTTGCCAAGTTTCGCCGCTTGAAATTTGCTTTTGCAAAACCTCCGTGTAGAATGCAGATGAACTCATTATTGGCAAGTCTATGGTATCGGAGGTTTTGTGTTTGCCGCTCTCTGCTTTTACAATTATTTTTGCACCTCCGAGAATTGGCAATGCTTCAACTTCAAAGCTGCCGTCAAGTTCGCCGGGTTTTTCAAAAGAGAGAGTGAAATTATTTTTGCCTATAATTTTCAGTTCGGGCGAAACCTGCAAACTCACGCTTGCGTTTTTCACATCGCCATCCATTGCGAACACAGAAACGGGAACTCTGAATTTATCGCCCGGCTTTGTCGCTCTGGGAGCGGTTGGCAAAATCATAAGAGGTTTTTTTACCACTATATTGGCTTCGTCTTTGGAAAATGCGTTTTGAGAAACGCCAATCAACTGCGCCCTTACAGAGCCAACATATTGCGGCATTTTGAATTTGATTTTTTCTGTTTTGCCAGCTTTCACCTCTTGAACTCCGCTAAATAGAGAAACCGCTTTGAATCTCTGCGTTTTCTGTTTGCCAGCCATATTCGCCGCTTCTTCATCTCCGCCTATTGACAGATAAGAATCCATATCCGGCATCAAAGCACCTATAATTTCGTCATAGTTATCGGAGGTCTTTATTCCAAGTGCCATTTTTTGGAAGTAGAATTTCCAAGGGTCAGGAGTTTTGAAATTCGTCAAATCCAGCAAGCCTTCGTCAACAACGGCAAGGGTGAAAGAGGCGTTCTCCTTAGAAGGATTTGTGACCTCTATAGAAAATTCCTCGCCGGGTTTAATTTCTTTTGGAACATTTAAAGTCAAGTTCAGCTTTGTTTTTTCATCTTCAACTTTAATTGGCAAAATTCCATAATAACGCATTGGCTTTTCGCCCTCAACGCTTTTTAAAGGCAAGAATAAGCTAACAACCGCATACACATTGGGCATCATATTTTTTGCAGCCACAAAAGAAACAACGTTTTTGCCTGCCTTAACATTTACAAATTTCGTTTCCAAAATTTTATCTGCATTTTCCAAACTCACAAGCGCATTTCCGTTTGTCGGAGATTCAAAAGAAATATAGATGGAATCTCCAATATCGTAGTTGTTCTTTTTGCTCATCAAATTCAAATGGCTTGCTTCTGGAATGCTCCGTATATTTTCAGAGCCACCCCAATACGAGGCATAAATAAATTGCGATACGCTATGCCCACCTTCATCTGCTATCTCAACTGCAATCATTCCATTGCTCTCTGGCACCCACTTGAATTCTTTTACAGAACTTCCGCTTTTAATTGTCTCCTCGTGAACGAGGTAAGTTTGTTTTTGCTTTCTAAAATCCCAACGTCCATTCTCGCTGCTCTCCCACCAAGAGTAGTTGCGGTTTTGATAAACCTTAACAGAGAGTTTTCTGCCGGCTGTGATTTTTCCATTTTCGTCAAGGGTTATTACTGGAACGCGTAAAGTATCGCCTATGCGCACCCCGTCCCAATAATCCCTTGTTTTTAATCCCACAAAAATCGGATATGGATTGACAAGGGTGGAATGCCAGCTTTCTGTGAATCCACCGCCTTTTTCATATACAGTAGCGTGTATGCTTATGGTTGCCGCTTCGGGAAAATTTCTGTTTCTCAAATCTATCGCTTCGGAAATTGCCACCTCGCCATTGCTATTCAAATTTCCGTTAAACAGAGATTCGGCATCTCTTTCTTCAAAACGAAGCATTTGGTTTTTGAATGTGAAATCTGGAAAGCGAACAAATTTCAAGGCTTTGCTTCTGAGTGAAAATTCAATATTTGCCTTTAGTCCTGCGGCAGGTGTGCCAAATAAATACATGCTTTTGAATGTTTCCTTTATTTTTATCTCTTTGCCGCTGAATTTTTTTGGAAGCTCTAGCGTATTTTTCAAACGATTTGGTTTAACGGTTTCCACACGCAAATAGTGATTCCATTCGTTTCCGCCGCTCTTTATTATTGCCTGCCATTCGCCTGTTGGTGCATTTAAATCTGTTGGAATATCCAAAGAGAACATTCCGTTTGCAGAGGTTTTTGCAGTGCTTTCAAAAACAACAGAACCCATTGGATTTTTTACCGCAACGGACATTTGTACATTTGCGAGCGGTTTTTCTAGTGTTTCGCGTACAATGCCTGCAAAATGAATGGTATCGCCTGGTCTGTGAACGCCTCTTTCTGTGTAGCCGAATAATCTTGCTTTATTGTTGCTTTCCTCTTGAACTCCGCCAACATCAAAACGGCTGGTTTCCCAATTATTCTGATTCAATTTTAATAAAGCAAGCCCTCTATTTCCCTGCCCCTTTATGACATAACCCTCTTGGGTTGGTACCTTGAAAAATACATATCCGTTTGAATTTGTTTTTTGCGTAGCCAAAATATCATTCACATTATCGTATAGTTCCAAAGACAAACCAGAAATCGGTTTGGAACTTTCAACATCAACTGCCCAAACGTGAACTCCATCGTTTTCTTTTTTTGCTGTTAAGGCAACAGAAGATGCGATCAAAATTTTTTCCAAATCTCTATTCACATCGTAATAATAATAACTGTTGCACGGATTTTCATAGTAAGAATTATCTTCGTAAACCAAATCGTTTTCTCCGTATTCTTGGTTTGTAGTTTTGCAATTAGCGATGAGATTTTCCCTATTGAGATTGAGATTTACAATATATGCAGCTCCAGCTTTTTTTGTTATGTATTTAGAAATATCAATCTCTGTTTTTAGCCATTCGTTTCTCTTTGGATTTTCAAATTTAATATCGGAATTATAAACTCTTTTTGCCGTTCTCTCAATATCAGAGAACCATCTATTAGATGAACGTAAATCGTTGTTTTGCAAAAAGAATATTAAATTTTGCGGCAAAATTTCTTGTATCTCCAATTTTACGCTGGCCACATTCATACTTTTCAACTGCAAGCGACCTTTGTTTTCCAAAGGCAAGAACAAACCGCTACCAATCAATTTTAATTGAGGTTTTGCATCGCTAAACATAAACCGCGAAACAAAATCATTTTCCATTTTTGTTCCATAAGCACTCGGAAATCCATTCTCAATTCTCAACGTGTATTGCATTCCATAAGAAAAATTCCCCTTTATCCTAAGAGTTTTATTTTTAACCGAAACTTTGAAATTTGCATTTGGCGAAACGCTCACAAAGCCGGAAATATCCCTATTGCTCGCGATTTGGTCGGAAAAACCAACTTCCCAAGCCATTTCTCCGCTCTGAACCAAAGATTCTTTTGAGCTAACCGCCACAAAACTTCCAATAGCAGGGAGCAAAAAAGTTTCGCTGAACGGATTACCATTAGCCGTCCAGTTTTTTGGCAAAGTTATTTCTGCATCCTGTGCTTTGTTTGTGCGTGCAACCTGTTCGCTTTCTATTCTAACGATATTTCCCTGCCCGTCAAAAAACATTTTATATTGCATATTTTTAGAATTAAAATTAAGCGTTAATTCTTTTTTGAGCTTTGCGCTATCGGGTTTATCTGCAAATCTCAATTCCAGCGCAAGTTTTGCTGTATTTGCTTTTCCTTCCACAGGGTCAAAGCCGCCGTTTATTTCTAAAATCTCATTTGGAATAACTTGGAATTCAAAAGCGTAATCATCAACTATTGCGTTTTTTCCAAATGCCTTTTTGCCGTCAAATTTTGCCTTGAATGTTTGCCCGCCTTGCAGAGGTGCTTCTGGCACAAATTGCAAAAGCGATGTAGTTAGCCATTTTGCCTTGCCTTTTATTGCAGGCTCAAAATCAATTGGATTCGCAGACAACTCTTGCCCCACAGCATCTTGCAAAACAACGTTTTGCTTAAACTCCAGCTCTATCGTGCTACGAGAGCTTAAAATTGCCGCAGGCTTTGCAGACACAAAATCTGCTAAAGCTATTGTTTGCCCAATCAATTCGGTGGCGAGCAAATTTTGTTCGGTTTTGGTTTGTTCTTTTTGCCCGCAAGATATTAGAAGGGCAGTTAGCAGGAGAGGTAGAAATTTACGCATATTAGGGGGTAATGTAGAAAATGGAATTCATAAATTTAATTTTTTGCTCGCACCCTGAACTTAGTTTCTAAATAAATCCCAAGCGTGTCTTGAACTCCAATGCGGTGTTCGCCGCTGCCAACAGTCACTGCTATTTTATGCTCGGATTTGGTTGTACCCAAAAAGTTTCCGTCTAAAAACCATTGCAATTCCGCATCGCGTTGCTTGTGGGCGGCAATGGCTATAAAACCCATTTCACTCAAAGCATCGCTGCTTGGCAAAAAAAGCCTTGCGCCATTTTCGGGATAAACAATGGAAAATTGAATTCCCTCTTTTTTAGCGAGGCAGCTCGGATTGTGCAAAGTTTCCGCTTTTGGTTCCCTTCCTGTTTTTCTAAGTTCGTTTCTAACAGAAGGTGAGTAGTGTTCTTCAACTATGTGCAAAGTGTCTTCTGCGTTCCAGCATAAACTGCAAACTTCAAAACCTGTGCTTTTTGAAATTATTATCCCTTTGTGAAATTGGCAGGTTCTGCTTTGCATTCTATTTATAGGGAGCAGTATATATTTTTTATGAGGACAAAAATCTTTTGCTTTGTAGCCGCTAAGAGTGCAAATTTCAATTTCTTCAAAATCTGCATCTCGCGGAAATTCGCTCCACATCCTTTTTTTATTATCGCTCAAATTGTTGAACAGAGAAAACAATAACGGAGCCGCCGTAGCACTGCCGCTCAAATTCGCCACCGAACCGCCTGCAAAATTCCCCACCCAAACACCTATAGTCCATTGCTCATTTACCCCTATTGCCCAAGCATCTCTTGAACCATAGCTGGTACCTGTTTTCCAAGCAACGGGAATGTGGTTGTTGAATTGCAAATGATATTGCTCAAAATCTGGTCTTTTAACCGATGTCAAAATTTCCTTGATGTGATAAGCGGTGATACTCTGCAATAACTGCTCGTTTTTTTCGGCAGCGCTATCTTCCAGCCATTTCAATTCTGTTTTTTTGCCTTCGTTTATGAGCATTGAATAAAGCGGAACGAGCTCTTGCAAAGATGTTTCCCCTCCTCCTAAAATCAGAGAAAGCCCATAGCTCTCCGATGGGCGAGATAAGCCGTTAAGCCCTGTGCTTTTCAGCCAAAAATGGAAATCCTCAACTCCGTAATCCGATAAAATTTTAACCGCAGGAACATTGAGCGAGCGAACAAGGGCTTCTTTGAAGGGCACAACTCCGCTGAAACTTTTGTCTGCGTTTTGTGGAGAAAAACCTCTAAACCAAGTTGGGACATCTTCAACTAAACTTTCCGGCGTATAAGGTCCGCGTTCCATTGCAAGCGCATACAAAAACGGCTTCATAATGCTCCCCGTGCTGCGGTGGGCGCGCACGCCGTCTATCATTCCTTTGGAGAGAGAATCGTAATAATCAAGCGAGCCGAGATAGCCTCTGATTTTTCCAGTTTTGGTTTCTGTTATTAAAACGGATATATTTACATTTGAATATTCCCTTATTCTCTTCCCATAATTTTTTGCAATTCCCTCCAACCGAGTTTGAATTTTGCTGTCTATCGTTCCATGAAAAATGTTTTGATTTGGAAATAGAGAGAGAACTGCCTCTGCATAGTGGGGAGTTTTGAATCTCCAATCTGCATTTACCCTAGGCAAGGATTCTTGTATAGCCGAATTCAATGTTTCCTCATTTATGTAGCCAGCTTTTGCAAGGGATTTGAGCAGGTTGTTTCTCCGCTCCAAAAGTTTTTCCCTTTCTTTTTCCAAATTTAACGCAGAGGGGCGGTTTGGAAGCAGAGCCAAAAGAGCGGCTTCTGCCCAGGTGATTTCTTCGCTCCCGTGCCCAAAAAATCTCCAGCAAGCTGTTTCTGCCCCGATTATATTTCCGCCCATAGGAGCGAGGCTTGCATATTCTGCAAAAATTTTGTCTTTGCTTTTCCAAAGTTCCATTCTAAGTGCAAAATGAGTTTCTAAAAGTTTTGCGAAAAATGTCCGCTTTTTTGGTTTTTTTAGCCTTGCCACCTGCATAGTTATAGTGCTAGCTCCGCTTTCAATTTTTCCAGCCCTTGCATTTTGCTTTATGGCTCGGATTACCGCAATAGGGTCTATTCCAAAATGCCAATTAAATCTTTTATCTTCAAAATGTAAAACCGCCATTTTGTATTTTTCCGAAATTTTTTCGCTTTTTGGGAATTGATATTGCTCATTTCCATTTAGCCAAACTCGCAAAAGCTCTCCTTGCGAAGAAAAAAGAATTTTGCTGCAATCGTTGTCATTTTTTACAGGTATAAACAGCGAAAGGAAGAAGAGGGCTGTTATGCTAGAAAAGATGATTGCGAGTTTTTGGCGCATGGGGATATTATAGTAAATATATTGTTTTTATTTTTCTACATTCACTCTGTGCACATATCCATAACAGCCTTTCTCTTTTGCCTTGGCTTTGCGCTTGCGCTGGGTTATGTTTTTGCTTGGATTTACAATTACGGCAAATTGCACAAAGAGCCAGAGGGCGAGCCGCAAAAAGTGACAGATACCCTCAGTGCTCCAGTTCCGATTATTCCTACGGAAGAACATAACAATTCTGCGTTAAAAAGGCTGGAACAAGAAAAAGCGCTGTCCGAGACGGATTTTGCAAATAGAGATGCTTTCATAAAAAAATTGCTTATGCTTTTTCGCAGTCGCTTGGAAAAAGAAAACGACAAAATACTCTCAATATGCTATTGGATATTTAACGGAGAGGGTTTTGCCCTCAAGCTTTCCAATAGCGCTTATAGATTTCGCGAGAATTTATTTGTCCCTAAAGACAGCAAATATTTTTCTAGAAGAGAGTTCAACTGGAACGGATTAGACGAAGCTCCCATAGATGTTTTTCACTCCGAAGAACAAATAACACGTTCCATAGCCGGTGCTGCAGTTTCTGGCGAAGGTAAATTTCACGGCTACATAACCATAGACAGCTCGCACGAAAACGCTTTTGACGAAGAAATTTGCATGGAACTCCGCGAACTTGCCAATGTAGCAGAAGAGATGCTCAGAAATTTGGATATGAATTACAAGCTGAACAGGGAAAACAACCTCTTTTATGGAATGTTAAAAGATATTTCAAACTTGTTTTCTTCTGTTTCAAAGGGAAATCTAATTGCAAACCTATCCAAAATTTTGAGAGATAATTTTAAATCCAACAGAATGATGATAATTGTCCCCGCCGAAAGGGAAAAGGATAAATGGCTAATATCAGAAGCTGCGGGCGACCAAAGCGAAAAATTCAAAAAAGTTGTTTTTAGCGTTCACTCAAAATGCCTGCTCCACGAACTTTTGAGTGGCAAAGTTCAAAAAGTAAATGAAGTGAATATTCCAACAGATCCCTATCAACGCAGATTTTACGAAAACGAACCGGAAAATTTGGAATTGCGTTCGCTTTTTGCAGTTATGCCACCCGTGCAAAATAATGCTTTCCCGATAGCCGTTGTGTTAGAGAGCATGAACAACAGAGCCGTTTCTAGAATGGACGAAACTTTGTTAACCAACATCATTGCTTGCGCAGCTCTTAAACTATCCGATATACAATCTAGGGATGCTTCGCAGCAAAAAAGAAATGAGAGCTTTGCCGGCATAGATTCAAATGGATTGGGTGAACTTTTGAGTTTTTATCACGCGGAATTCAACGACCTCAGAGACAGCGAAGATAGCCTTGGGATTTTATTCTTGAAGTGCGTAAATGTGAAAAGAGAATACAAGGTAAATGATTTTGACAGGTTCCTCTCGGTGCTAAGAGAATTGAAAAAAGCTTGGAATGGCAAACATTTGGCAATGCTTGGAAACGGCGAATTTGTGTTCTCCGTAAGGAGCAATTTAAAAGAAGATATTTTTGAAATGGCGGCTGCTCAAATAATAACAAATGCAGAAAATATGCTTGCGGAACATTCTCTGTCTGTTAGAAGCCACTCCATTTGGCTTAACAAAAACAGAATGGAAGAAATAGAACAGAAATATAAGCAAAGCTACGGAGCTTTATTCGCATATTCAGTTATGAATAAATTTCTAGAGATGGACGGGGCAAACTAGCGGTGTTTGGCATAATAGACTGGCTTGTGCTTGCGGCTTATTGGGGTCTTTCCATTTTTATAGGGCTTTATGCGGCAAGGGGCAACCGCTCCTTCAAGGATTATATGCTGGGCGGTGGCTCAATGCCTTGGATTCCGGTTGGCATCAGCTTGATTGCAACTTCTGTTAGCGCAACAACTTTGCTCGGAGTTCCGGCAGATGTTTTTGATGTGGATATGAGCCTGATAATGACCAATGTGGGGAGTTTTTTGAGCATTCTGGTTGTTGGATTTCTGTTTATCCCGCGTTTTAGAAAATATGGAATTCAAAGTGCCTACGAGCTTTTGGAAAAAACTTTTTCGCGCTCGGTTCGTAGAGTTGCCGCGGTGTTTTACGCTATGCACTTGGTTTTGAGAACGGGCATTTTATTATTTGCTCCTTCCATTGTGCTTGCTTCAATTTTGCAAATTCCCGTTTGGGTGGCTATTTTAATATCATCTTTTGCCGCTATTCTCTACACTTGGTATGGCGGGTTCAAGGCTGTTGTTTGGACAGATGTTATGCAATTTTTGGTGTTTTTTGGTGGCGGTGTTTTTGCGCTTTTTGCTTTGGCAAAAGGGATAGGTGGCTTTGGGGAATTAGCAACCCTTGCCGCAGAGAGCAAAAAGAGCAACTGGTTCAACGGCTCGCTAGACCCTTCCAATGCCAGAACTTTGCTTTCCGCAGGTATTGTGTATGCGGTTTTGGAAATTGCAATTAGAGGCTGCGACCAGCAATTTGTGCAAAGATATTTGAGTTGCAAAGATGTTAAGGCGGCAAATAGGTCTAGCATTTTATCTATGGTTTTGGGGCTTGTTGTTTCGCTTTTGTTTTATTGGCTTGGAGCCGCGCTCTTTGTTTATTACGAGGTTAAAAAGGTGGCACCCTTGCCGCCTATATCGCCAAATAGTTTTACAGTAAACGATGTGTTCCCATATTTTATTGTGAACGGCTTGCCAACTGGTTTAACAGGTCTTTTGGTTGCTGCAATTTACGCTGCGGCAATGAGCAGCATTTCCAGCGCAATTCACGCACTTGGAAACACAACGGAAAAAGATATTCTGTGCAAAGCCTCTGGGCAGGAATCCATTGCAAGGACAAAGATATGTATTGTGCTTTGGGGCATTAGCGGAACCCTTGCCGCTTTTATCGCCGCATCGCAGGCAGGCTCGCTTTTGAAAAACGCCTTGTTTTTCACGGGTCTTTTCACAGGTCCCTTGTTGGCGTTATTTTTGCTGTCTTTTTTTGCTCCTCGTTTGCGTTCTTTCTCTGTTTTAACAGGAGTTATTTGCGGAATGCTCAGTTTGCTTTTATTCAACAAAATTCCATTCATCCTTAATTATGTGCCTCCGCTCACAAAATTTATAGTGTTTTCTTGGCCTTGGAATCCGCTTATTTCTTGTACGGTTTCTGTAGGAATGGCGTTTTTTGTGGATTTTTTCGCCAAATTACATAATTTTAAAAAAAATTAGTAAAAAAATAGCCCACAATACGAAAAAAATATATTTTTAGTAGATGAGGGCTATTATGAGAATTTTTTCCTTTGCCGCACTGCTCGCAACATCTGTTGCGTTTTTGGCTTGCAGCAATGGCCCAATGCTAGAATCTGGAACGTTCAAGCAAGGCTATTATGAAGAAGAGCTATACGACATAGCCCCTCCTCCAGATACAGATATAAGTTCAGATGAAGTAGAACTCTATTGCAGAGATATGACATTTGAAGAAAGCATAGATTGCGTTGCAAGTTTAAACGACAAAAAACAAGAAGACTATAAAACTTGGCAAAATAAAAAGAATACGCCAACTAAGCAAACTGCACAGAAAAAACAAACTGCACAAAAAAAGCAGCCTAAAAAGACTACTCAAACTAAAAAAAGTACGCAGCCTAAAAAAAGTACACAAAATAAACAGAAAAAGTGATTTACTATATTAACCCCTAATGACAAACACCTATACCGAACTAGCAAATGCCCTTAATTCAAATTTGGGCTCATGTGTAGCTATGCGCGTTCTCTCGGAGCGAGGCAAAAAAATTTACTTTCCGCACAAAGGTATTCTGGGGCAAAGCGCAGAAGCCAAAGGCGCAGAGATTAACGCCACAATAGGAACAGCTTTTGAAGACGATGGCACGCCGCTTATGCTCCAAACCGTTAAGAACGCCTTTGCTATGCCAGACCATATAATTCACGCTGGCTTTCTTTACCAACCAAGTTTTGGCAAAGCCCTGCTTCGCAAGAAATGGGCAGAAATGCTATCTAAAAAAAATAAGAATTTGCAGAACATAAAATTCAGCGAGCCTGTTGTCACAGCCGCCTTAACGCACGCCCTTTCCGTATCTGCCGGCTTGTTCTTAAATCCTGGAGATACCGTTATAATTCCAGATTTATATTGGGATAACTACGATTTGATTTTCTCTGAAACATACAATGCACAGATTAAAACATTCAACACCTTCAAAAATGGCAGTTTTGATGTGGCGGCTCTCTCCGCGGCTTTGGAAGAAGGTGAGAGCGGCAAAAAAGTGGTGCTTTTGAATTTCCCAAATAACCCAACGGGCTACACGGTGACAGAAACCGAGGCAAATGATATTTGCGAAGTGCTTAAATCCTGCGCTAAAAAAGGCAGCGATGTTGTTGTCCTCTTAGACGATGCTTATTTTGGCTTGGTTTATGAAAAGGGCATATACAAAGAATCCCTATTTGGGCTTTTGGCAGATGCTCACGAAAATCTATTAGCCGTTAAGCTAGATGGCCCAACGAAAGAGGATTATGTTTGGGGTTTTAGAATTGGTTTTATAACCTTTGCTTTCCACGGAGCAAGCGTGTTGCAGCTCAAAGCCTTAGAAGACAAAGCAGCCGGCATGGTGCGCGCATCCATATCCAACACCGCAAGCACATCTCAAGAAATTTTGCTTAACGCATATAGCAGCGAAAGCTACGAAAAAGAAAAGCACGAAAAATACCACACTCTAAAAATTCGCTACGAAAAAATAAAGCATATTTTGGCAGCTCACAAGGAATACGAGCAGTCTTTTACAGCTATGCCTTTTAACAGCGGATATTTTATGTGCGTTAAAATAAACGGAGCAGACCCCGAAGTTGTTCGGCAGGAATGTTTGAAAAATCACGGGCTTGGGGTTATAATGCTATCTGGGCTTATTCGCATAGCATTCTCCTCTGTTGCCTTAAACAAAATAGAAGAACTTTTTGAAAGACTCCACAAAGCAGTGCAGGCGGTAAAAGCATGATTCTCCGCCAACGCTCAACGCTCTCCGTTCCTGGGCATATAGAAAAAATGCACGCAAAAGCATTTGCTTCTTCGGTTGACGTGGTTATGCTTGATTTGGAAGATTCCGTTCCTGTTGAAGCCAAATATTTGGCGAGGGGGCAAGTAGTCAAAACTTTAACCAGCGTTGAAGTTCGGAAAGATTTGGGAATATCTGTTAGGGTAAATGGCACAGATACTCCCTATTGTTTTAGAGATGTTATAGAAGTTGTGGAAGCAGCGGGTGCAAAAATAGATTCTATAGTTTTGCCAAAAGCAGACAGCGCAGGGGATGTACATTTTCTCTCTCGCTTATTAGACGGCATAGAAGCGGAACTCGGCACAGAAAAGCAAATAGCCATAGATGCTAGCATTGAATCTGCCTTGGCTATTGAAAACATTTCAGAAATTGCCAGAGCACCAAGAGTGCGTTCTTTAATTTTTGGAATAGCAGACTACAGTGCCTCCATAGGAGCAAAACTTAGCAGCATTAGCGGGCACGGCGAAGAAGATGCGGAGGTTTATCCTGGGCATAGGTGGAACTATGTTATGTCTAAAATAGCGCAAACCGCAAAAGCCTATAATTTGCTTGCCATAGATTCGCCTTATGGAAATTTCAAAGATTTGCTGGAACTTGGCAAAAGCGCAAAAATGTCTGCTGCACTAGGTTTTGACGGCAAATGGGCAATTCATCCAAGCCAAATAGAAACCATAAATAACGTATTCTCGCCCACAAGCGAAGAAATAGACAGAGCAAATCGCATTCTTGAGGCTGCGAGAACAAATCCAGGGCGTGGAGCAGTTGCCATAGATGGCAGAATGGTGGACAGAGCAACCATAAGGCTCGCTAAAAAATTGGTAGATTCTGTTAGATAATGAACATATTTTGGACAATTTTGCTCGTATTTGTTGTGACGAGTTATTCACAGGAGGGTTCCATTTCTTTGAATAGTATGGAGCCGCCTAAAACCGAATTGTTTTATACAAATGAAATTCCAAAAATAGGCGATACTCTTCGCTTGAAAGTTATTATACCGCAAGGGTGGCATATAAATGCAAACGAGGTTCCAGACGATTTTTTGGTGCCGAGCAAATTGGCGGTTTCTGTGCAAGGCGTTGAATTTGAACCTGCGATATGGCCCGAACCCATAAAGCAGCACAACGATTTGCTGAATATGGATTTGCTTTTGCTACAAGATACCTTTACCATTAGCCTGCCAATAAAAACCCTTCAAAAAGATAGCGATCCTTATGGTGTAAAAGTTAAATTCACCTATCAGGCTTGTTCAAATATATGCCTGCCGCCAAAAACAATTGAGATTTCTTTAGGCGAAAAAAAAAACTCTGGCTTATTAAGCAATAGTGGCACGAGTATCGGTAGCAGTGGCGAAACATCATTCTTCTTATATCTTTTGCTCGCAATGCTCGGCGGCTTGCTTTTGAATCTTATGCCCTGTGTGCTGCCAATTTTATCTCTGAAAATTTTTGATTTAATGCGAAACACAGGAGAGGCAAAGCAATGGGCTTTTGCCACAACAGCCGGTATAAGTTTTTCTTTTTTTGTTATTGCTACTATAATTGTAATTGTTCGCTTAACCGGAAATGCCATTGGCTGGGGCTTTCAGTTTCAGCACCCTGCGTACATAGCAACAATGGCTTTGGGTGTTATGATTTTCGCTTTGAATCTTTTGGGGATTTTTGAGATATGGATGCCTGGTAGCATAACTCAAAATTTGGAAAAGCATTCAAAAAGTTCTTTTGCTCATGGAATTTTGCTGGTTCTTTTATCCACTCCTTGTTCCGCACCCTTTTTAGGCACTGCAGTTGGCTTTGCCTTTGCCGCATCCATTCCAAAACTATTTGCGATTTTTGCCGCTGTCGCAATAGGATTATCCTTGCCATACATAATTCTCGGCATATTTCCGCAATGGACTAAGAAAATGCCACGACCTGGGCAATGGATGGAGATATTAAAGCAGTTTTTAAGTTTTCCAATGTTGCTGACTCTTGTTTGGTTGGTTTGGATTTTTGCCCGTGAAACTAGGATAGAAAGTTCTGCAAAACTCGGCGTGTTTTTGTGCATAGCCTGTTTTTTTGCGTGGCTATCGGGTTTAATTGCAAAACCAGGGAAACCTTGGCCACGTTTTGCCATTCTGTGGTTAGTTTTTATTATCATATATATATTCTCGTGGAATTTTTGGATTCACCCGCAAACAAGCGATTTAGGTGCTGCCGAGGCAAGTGATGAGTGGGTTCAATTTTCTACAAAAAAGCTAGACAGCCTGCAAAGTGAGGGATTGGCCGTTTGGGTAAATGGCTCGGCAGATTGGTGCATAACTTGCAAGATAAATGAAAAAGTATTTGAAAGCGAAGCGATTAGAAAGATTTTTGATGAAAATGGCATAGTTAAAATGCGCGCAGACTATACCAATTCTAACGAAGAAGCACTGAAATTCTTTGAATTTTATGGACGAAGCGCAGTTCCCTTTGATTTATTCATAACTTCTCAGGGAAAAGAGATTTTAATGAGTGAAATTCTCACAGAAGATGCCGTTATTGAAGCATTGATGAGGAATTTTTAATCAAAAATCACCGTTTTTTACATTTTTCACAAAAATTTCCCTTTTTCCTTAAAAATAATTTATATTATTTTCTATATTTAGACCAGATGTTTAGTATACTTGTGTATATGCTGAAAAATTTTATTAGGGAGGGGAAATGAAAATTTCCGTTGTAGGCTTGCGTGGTTTTTCCGGCGTTCAAGGTGGCATTGAAACGCATTGCGAAAATTTATATGCAAGGCTTGCGAAAACAGATTTAAACATCACCGTTTATGGGCGCGAAAAATACAGGGTACGTGATTCAAGCGATGTAAAAACAGTTTGGTTGCCTTGTCTTCACAACCAGTATTTAGAAACCATTTCCTATATGGTTTTTGCATTTTTCCATATATTATTCAATAAGCCAAATATAGTCCACATTCACGGCATTGGCCCTGCGCTTTTTGCGCCTTTGTTCAAGCTAATCGGTTGCAAGGTTATTTTAACGCATCATGGGGCAGATTACAAAAGAGGCAAATGGGGATTTTTTGCGAAAAAAGTGTTGAAAATAGGGGAGAAAATAGGCATTAAATATGCGAACAGAATTATAGTATTGAATGAATGCAACAAGAATAGTCTTTGCAATATTTATGCTGAAAAAATCACTGTAATCCCCAATGGCGTTGAATTACCGCAAAGAAAAAACAAAGGGCAGGGTAAATTCATTCTTGCCTTAGGCAGGTTTGTAAAAGAAAAAGGATTTAACGATTTGCTAAACGCATTGCCAAAAACAACTAGGTGCATAATTGCGGGTAGAGCCGATCACAATTCAAAGTATTCTGAGAATTTGGCTAAAAAAGCAAATGAATTGGGAGTTGAACTGCCTGGTTTTGTTCAGGGCGAGGCAAAGGAGAAACTATTTTTGGAATGCAGTTTGTTCGTTATACCCAGCCATCACGAAGGCTTGCCTTTTACGCTGTTAGAAGCGATGAGCTATGGTTGCCGTATTTTGGCAAGCGATATTCCTGTACACAAGGAAGTTGGATTGCCGGAGGAATGTTATTTTCCTTGCAGAAATGTTAAGCGGCTTGCTGATTGCCTGAACAGCAATTTACAGGATTCCGGGACTTACAGTACTCCGAATTATGATGATATATTAAAAGAGAAATATAATTGGGATAAAATTTCGCAAAAAACAAGGGAGGTTTATGATGCACTCTAATGCCGCCTTGCCCACTGATGTTTCTGTGATTACCACCTACCGTTGCCAAATGAAATGCAAGATGTGCGGAATTTGGGAAAATCCTACAGAGCCAGAAAAGGAGATTAAGGCAAAGGAATTGGAAATTTTGCCAAAACTTAAATTTGCTAATGTAACAGGTGGAGAGCCATTTTTGCGAGACGATTTGGAAGAAATAGTGGAGGTTCTTTATACAAAAGCTCCTCGTATTGTGATTAGCACAAGTGGTTATTGGACTGAGAAAACTATTAAAATGGCGGAGCGTTTTCCTAGTATTGGTATTCGCGTTAGCATTGAGGGAATGGAACAGACGAATAATTTTTTGCGCGGCAGGGAAGACGGTTACGAAAAGGGAATTAAAACGCTTAAACTTTTGCACGAAATGGGAATTAAGGATATTGGTTTTGGGCAAACCCTTAGCAACCACAATTCAAATGATTTAATTCCGCTTTACGAATTTGGCAAAACAATGGATTTTGAATTTGCAACGGCGGCTTTTCACAATGGCTATTATTTTCACAAGTTTGATAACCAAATTTCAAATAAAGAAGAACTCTGCAAAAATATAGGAAAATTGATAAATCGTTTGCTGAAAGAGAAAAAACCAAAATCGTGGTTCAGAGCATATTTCAACTATGGTTTAATCAATTACATAAAAGGAAATAAGCGATTGTTGCCCTGCGAGGCAGGCACTGCGAATTTTTTTATTGACCCTTATGGTGAAATTTATCCCTGCAATGCTTTGGAAGAAAAGTATTGGAAAAAATCTATGGGAAATATTAGAAACGCAAAGAGTTTTGAAGATATTTGGAATTCAAAAGAGGCTTGCGAAGTTCGCAAGTGTGCTCTGAATTGTCCAAAAAATTGCTGGATGGTGGGAACTGTTGCTCCCGTTATGAAAAAACATATTTGGAAAGTTATTCCGTGGGTGGCACGGAACAAGGCAAAGAGTTTGTTTATGAGAAATTGAAATTACACTAATGCGATAAAAAAATAAAAATGGAGGGGAAATAGATTATGAAAATTATCGTAATCAACTATCGCTATTTTATAAGTGGCGGGCCAGAACGCTATATGTTTAACGCAATAGAACTTTTGCAAAGCAAAGGTCATACGGTTATTCCGTTTTCTGTTAAACATAATTTGAACCATAAAAGCGAGTATGAAAAATACTTCATGAGTCCAATAGGAAAAGGAGATGAAGTTTATTTTTGTGATTACAAATGTTCTGAGCCAAAAAATTTCCTGAAAATTCTAGGCAGAATGATTTATTCTTTTGAAGCGAAAAGGAAATTAGCTAAACTTATAAAAGCAGAAAAACCAGATATAATTTATTGTTTGCAATTTCAGAACAAAATAAGTTGCAGTATTGTTGATGTTGCAAATAAATATAAAATTCCTTTTGTACAAAGAATTTCTGATTACAATCAAATTTGCCCAAACAGATTTTTATACAATTCAAAAAAGAATATGATTTGCGAAAAATGCGTGAAAGGCACATTGTGGAACTCTGTTATGTATAAATGTTATGGCTCTTTTTTAATGTCGTTTGTTAAAATGCTATCTGTGTGGTTTCAGAAGTTTTGTGGAATTCGCGAAAAGATAAACGCATTTTGTTTCACAAATCAGTTCGCTATGCAAAAATATATAGAAGCTGGTTACAGAAAAGAAAAATGCTTTTTATTGCCCACATTTTTTAATCAAAATTTAATAGAAAAAAATTTAAACATTTCTTATGAACCTTATGCTCTTTATATTGGGCGCTTGGATAGAGATAAAGGAATGGAAACGCTGCTTAAAGCATTTGTGTTGAATAAAAAACCGTTAAGAATAATTGGTTTTTCGTCAGAGAGAAATTATGAAATGGAATTAAGAAATATGTTAAAGAATAAAAAGCACAATATTGTATTTTTAGGCGAAATGAAATTTATCCAAATGCAAAAAATACTCGCAAAATGCCTTTTTACAATAATTCCCAGCGAGTGGTACGAAAATTTGCCCAATACGTTATTGGAAAGCTATGCTCTAAAAAAATGCGTGATAGCAACGAAGATAGGTTCCTTAAAATATGCGGTTAAAGATGGGGAAACGGGATTGTTGTTTGAGCATCGCAATGAATATGATTTGGCAAAGAAGGTGGATTATTTGTTTGAGAAAGCAAATGAAGCTGTACAAATGGGAGAGACGGCTTGGCAGGAAGTCAAAGATGTTTATGGGGCAGAGTCTCATTATGAAAAACTGATGAAAATATTTAATATATTATAGGTAACATGGTACCCATATTTGTAATAACATTGCCACAAGCAACTCAAAAGCAGAGGCAGATAAAAGAACGTTTGGAGAGTTTGAATATTCCTTTTGAATTTGTGGAGGGTGTAAATGGGAGACTTTTAAGTGAGGAAGAAGTACAAAAAGTATTTGATAAAGAAAAAAGCTACAACTATTATAAATGGTACCGCAATAGAACAGGGAGCGCAGGTGTAGAGTTAAGTATAGGAGAAATTGGTTGTACGCTTGCTCATAGAAAAATTTCCCAAAAAATTGTAGATGAAAATATTGATAGTGCTATTGTATTAGAAGATGATGTTTTTGTAACGGAAGATTTTTCATCAATTATAGAAAAAGTTATAACTTGCTTGGAATATAATTCTGTGAAAAAAAATCTTGTTATCAAATTAGACGATACAATATTAACACATTATGGAACTTTAGTAAAAGTAAAAAATTTTCTAACTCGCTTTCTAAGACCCATTCAAATTAGAATAGATAAAGACCTTGCGATAGTAAAAACAGTGATGAATTTTGGTGGCGCACAAGGTTACTATATAGACAATGCCGCGGCACGTGCATTTTTGAATATCAATTACCCAGTATTTATAACAAGCGATGAATGGAATTATTTTGCTCGTTATATAACAGTTAGAGCACTTAATAAAGTTATAGCTCCTGTTAAAAATATGGGTTCTGATATTTGGAATGATAATGCCTGTAAATATATTTCTGTACCTTTAAAATATAGATATATAGGTATAATAAAAAAAATGATAATAAAAATTTATTTGTTTTTGTGGAGATAGAAAATACATTGGGGTAAAATTATGGAAAAGAAAAGAAAAAAAATAGTTTTTGGCATATCGCGCTTTGTTTACGGAGGCGCAGAATTTATGCTTAAAGAATTGATTTTAAATTTGGATAAAGAATTATTTGATATTTATGTAATAACTAAATATGGCGATAATGGAACAGAAATAGAACGAGTTTTAAAAGAAAATAATATCAAAATAATATATTCAAACAGCAAAAGGAAATTTAGTTTAGAATTTTTGTTTAAATGCTACCTGGAATTATCAAGAATAAAACCAGATATAACACATACGCATTTGGGTATTATTATTTATTTTTTACCATACATATATTTAAATAAATGCAAGTGTTTTCACACAGTACATAATATACCCAAAAAAGAAGGGAAAAAAATATATAAATTTTTTTACAGGAAAAAAGTTAAACCAATAGGAATTTCGGAAACTATAGCCCAAATGATAAGAGAATTTTATAACATTAAATATAGCATACCGGTTATATATAATCCTGTAAATTTATCTAAATTCAAGGAAATTGTACCTGCGAAATGTGATAATATAATAACTCTTATAATAGTAGCTAGATTATATCCGCAAAAAAATCATAAACTATTGTTAGAAGTTTTTTCCAAAGTGGTAAAAGAAAATGTACAACTCAAAATTGTAGGCGATGGCCCTATGAAAAATGAACTTATTGAATATGCGAACAATTTAGGCATATCTAAAAAAGTAGAATTTCTAGGACAGCGTGACGATATTCCTTATTTATTGAAATCATCGGATATTTTCGTGTTGTCTTCGTTATGGGAAGGTCTGCCACTTAGTGTGCTAGAAGCTATGGCGGCTAGGCTTCCTATTATATCTACAGATGTTGGAGGTGTTAAAGATATAGTTAAAGACAATGGCATATTGGTTGAAAGTGGTAATGCAGAAAAATTATGTGAAGCGATAATAAAACTTGTTGATGATAGCACATTGAGGGAAGAAATGGGTAAAAAATCTTTAGAATATGCCAAACTCTATGATAGCTCAGTTATGGCAAAAAAACATACGGAATTGTATTTATGCCCATAGTTTCAATTATCGTTCCGGTGTATAAAGTTGAAAAATATTTGCCACGTTGCCTAGACAGCATTCTTGCGCAGACTTTTGTTGATTTTGAGTGCATTCTTGTAGATGATGATTCTCCCGATAACTGCCCAGCTATATGCGATGAATATGTTAGCAGAGACAATAGAATTGTGGTTATACATAGAGATAATAAAGGAGTGGCGGTGGCACGGGATACGGGATTAAAAAAAGCCAAAGGCGAATTTATTTGTTTTGTTGATAGTGACGACTGGATTGAGCCAAGAGCTTTGGAGTTATTGCATAAAAAACAACAAGAGACTAATGCAGATATAGTGTTAGGGAGCATAAAAAATATATTTTTATGGAAAACCGATACGTACATAAATCCAGAAATACCCACTGATATGCTTCCAATAGTTTATTTTTTACTCTATGGTTTCAAAGGGCCAGTTGCAAAATTATTTAAAAAATCGCTATTTCAAAATTATGTAATTCCAGACACGCACGTTGGAGAAGACCTCATAGTTAACGCTCAGGTATTCTCAATTGTTCAACCCGGAAAATTGCAAAAAATAGATGAAATAGTCTATGTTTACGACAGAAGAACAGATGGCGTGATAAACAACACAATAAAAAGTATGAAAAATTATGATTCATATTTAGAAGACCCCAATATTAAATCTCGTTTGTGGGTAAAGCAATATTTTGATGCTCCAGAGCAAAACGAGTTGGTAAAAATTGCCTGCTTGTATCTTGTATATGAAGCAATTATACAATATATGAGATTTTGTTGCAGAAATATAAAAAAAAATGAAACTGCTCTTTTTTACAAAGAATATCATAAAAAGCTCCTTAATAATAAATGCTTGAAAAATATACCTATTCGTGATCGTATTATAGTTCCTATATTTTATTTTTCAATGCCACTTGGAAAGGCATATATCAAAATTTTAGATTTTCTGTACTGCGTAAAAAGATTATTAAGGAATAAAAATAGATGAATATATTTCCGTTGATATATTGCCCTATACTCTTATATGCTTTTGGCAGTTATCATAAAGCTATTTTGCTGTACGCGGTGATGAGACTAGTTTTAAGCCCTGGCATTCCATTCTTTAATATGTCTGGGGATATACTTATTCTATTGCAATTTTTTATGGATAGTTGTATAATTATGCTTGTATTCATTGGTTCAACCCAAAGGCGGTTTCCATTGAAGAACGCTTTTTTAGTTTTTATATTTTCTATTTCCATTTCTTCTTTGATGTCTCCTCTTGCAACTCTTTTTCCCGCCATAAGAACAACCTATGTTTCCATTGTGCCATTTATTTTTGTATATTTGCTTTGGAGGGAGCTAAAAACTTTGAAAGATATTCAATTTATTATAAAAGGTTTTATGATTGTTTTTAGCGTTGCAATAATATATGGCTTTCTTGAGAATTTTAATGATTTTGCCAATCCATTTATGGAATATAAATTATCATTGCTTTCTTCTAAACAAGAAGGAGCGTGGATGGTACTGGGTAGTGAAGATGTGGGTAGAAGACGCATTGTATCTATTTTCGATAATCCTTTGGACTGCGGTGGTTATGCGGCGATTGCATTTGCTTTTTTCTTTTATTTAAATGTGCAATATAAAAAAATATGGAATACGCCAAAATTGTTTAGGATTTCTTTTTTAAGTGGGTTGTTTTTTCTTTTATTATTTGCAAATAGTCGTGGTGCTATGCTATATTTTGCAATTTCACTATTATTTATGTTAGATTTAAAAACTATATTGCGACTATTTTTATTTTTGCCATTTTTTGTAATATTGTTTTATGGTTTTATTGCTCAATCCATAGACACTATAAAATCCATTGCTGATGCAGAAAATTCAGAAACCATAAAAGGTTCTTCTTTTGCAATGAGAGTTATGCAACTTTCGGCTGTTATTGACATATTAAAATCTAACCCTTGGATTGGATATGGGGAAAAAGCAGAGGGATATTTTCGGGCTGAGAATGCAAATGTGTTTGGTTTAGAAAGTATTTGGTTAAAATTATTGGCTAAACAAGGAATTATTGGAGTTGTTTCTTATATATATATGCTTCGTTCATTGTTCAAATTAGGTTTAGGCAAATCTAAACGTTATGTAATGGGTTCTACAGTGGCATATATTGCTCTTGCAACGGCGAGTATTGGCGGTGACTTGTATTTTCAATTGATGCTTCTTTTAATAGCATATCGTTTGGAGGAGATACAATGCCAGTAATTTCAATTATTGTTCCTATATATAAGGTTGAAAAATATTTGTCTCGTTGCCTTGACAGCATTCTTGCACAAACATTCACAGATTTTGAGTGTATTCTTGTAGATGATGGTTCACCTGATAATTGCCCTGCTATATGCGATGAATATGCGAGTAAAGACAATCGTTTTAAAGTTATGCATAAAGAACAAAATGAAGGTTTGGCAAAAGCGCGTAAATCTGGTTTGGCTGTGGCAACTGCGGAGTTTGTTATACACATAGATAGCGATGATTGGATTGAATCAGGTGCCTTGGAATTATTATATAAAAAACAGCAAGAAACGGATTCAGATTTGGTTTTAGGCGGTTTTTGCCGTATATATGAACAATACAACGAAACATATATCTATCCTGAAATATCTAATAATGTTTCGCCAATTCTTTACTATTTGTCTGGGCCTAGTTGTATGTGGGGAAAATTATATAGAAAATCTTTATTTGAAAATTATTTATTAGTAGAAGCAAATGCAGCAGAAGATTTGACATGCAATGTTCAAATATTTTCAAAAATTAGAGCAGAAAAATTGCAAAAAATTGATAGTATAATCTATAATTATGACTGCATATCGTATGGTATTACAAGCCAAAGAAAATGCAATTATAAATCATATTCAGAAGACCCTTATATTAAATGTTATTTATGGGTGGAAAAATATTTACAAAAAGCGGGGCAGTATTATTTGGTCAAAGATATTTGGTTGAATTATGTGGTGAATATGGGTGTTATACCTTATATAAAATATAATTATAAAAATTTAACAAAAAACGATATGGATTTTTTTTACAAAAACTATTGTCGAGAATTTATAAAAAGCAAGTATCGTAAAAAAATTCTTATTCGTGATAGAATTATGATATCAATATTCAATTTTTCTATTATGTTTGGTAAGATGTATGGCAGTATTTTATGTTCTGTACGTCACGTATTGACGAAGAGAGCTTATAAATGATTATCATTAAACTTATAGGTGGACTTGGCAACCAAATGTTCCAATATGCTTATGGTTTTGCTCTGGCAAAGCGCAAAAAAACAGATTTATTATTGGATATGTCTTTTTTCAGTGAAAAAAAAATTGCCACGCCACGCATTTTTGAACTAGGACAACTTTGCATAACGCAGAAGAATATAGGGCAAAAACCATTTTTAGCTAAAATTCCAAAAATTGGCAATAAACTTAAACCTTTTTTAAATTATTTTGAAGGCTATTTTCAAAGCGAAAAATATTTTGCAGATTGTGCAGCAGAAATTCGCAAAGAGTTTTTATTCAAAAAAAAGCTTCAAATTCCAGAAGGCAATACAGTAGCCCTTCATATTCGCAGGGGAGATTATGTTAAATTCGCAGATATTTATTTAGTGTGTACTCCAGCTTATTACGAAAATGCAATTGCTTATATTCAAAGCAAGGTGGAATCTCCAATATTTTATGTGTTTAGCGAAGATTTGGAATGGGTTAAGCAAAATATAAACATTCCAAGCAACTCTGTTTTTGTAGATTATAATCCAAATTTGTCCAGCTCGCACGATATGCAGTTTATGAGTTTATGCAAACACCAAATAATTTCCAACAGCAGCTATAGCTGGTGGGCAGCTTGGCTTAACCAAAACCCAAATAAAATAGTTGTTGCCCCAGATAAATGGTTTGTGGGTGGCAGGGAGACGGATATTTACACAGATTATATGGTTAGAATATCTTAATTTTTTTTCGCTCATTTACATTTAGCCCAATAAACAAAGTGCTTACCGCAAACATCACCAAAAAAACTCCAAGGCATATCAAAAATCCCTGCCAACCATTAATATTTAAGGTGATATAAAAAGGCAAAGAAATGGAAATTACTCCAACCGCAAAACATTTAATTAGAGACTGTCTAATAAATTTTCCAATGGGAAAGTTTGTAAGTTTATGAATAACTAGCACTGCAAAAATTACTCTGAAAATATTTACAAATATATGTGAACAAACATAACCAATAGGTGAAAAATGCAAACCCAAATATGTGAAAAGAAAAATAGACATAACCATTAGACCATCGATAGTTCGCATTTTTTTTATCTTTCCCGTGGAGGTTATTCCATGCCAAATTGGATAAAAAGGAAAACACAGCAATACATTTATAATACTCAATTTGCAAAAAATATCTGCGTATTCTGGAACTTCTTTTAACCATACGTTCAAAACAAAATCCATTTGCAACGCCAGCGGTGCCATAAACATAAAACTCAAAAGAAAGCAAAATTTGCTTGAGCGGATTATCAAATTGTAAAAATAATCCATTTCTCCTGATGCCAAAGATTTGGTTATTTGTGGATAGACAGCCGTTAAAAAATTTGCTGTAAATGCATTTGACGCATTTATCACTTGTTGGGATACTCCACTTGCTGCATTCAACAAAACCCCATAAAAACGATTTAGCAAAAAAATTCCGCCTTGTATCGCAAAAATTCCAGAAATCCCCCACAAAAGCTCAAACCCTCCAAACCCTATTCTCTCCAAAAACATTTTTTTATCCCAAAACCACTCAAACCTTGTTTCTTTGAAACTTCTGCGGCAATAAACATAATAAAAACAATTCATTGTAACAAAAACCCCAAACAACAAAACCGAATAAAATTTCAACTTGTCAAAAGTCGCAAAACCGAGAGCAAGAACAACGGCAAGTTTAAACACAGCATCTGCAATTCCGGCATAAGCAAAAACCTTCATCCTCTCGTGGGCGGTAATAGCAACCATATATGGCACTTGCAAAATCCCAACGCAAGCCGTGAAAATTGTGAATTGATAAACAAAATTCGCCGCTTCCATTCTCTCTTCTGGAATAACCAGTTGCGTATTCAAAAACCAAAGCCCGATTGTCTCACCCAAAATAAAAATAAGCAAAGCTGTAAAAATATGGATAATCACACTCAAACTAAAAGTTCTTTTCAATTTCTCAAAATCGCCTTTTCCGAGGTCAAAAGTAAAAAAACGGCTTGTTGCGCTATTCATGGCACTTTGAATAAAACTGAACAGCACAATAACCCCACCCACCACATTGTAAATACCAAAATCGCTAACACCCAGTTGTGCTAGTACCTCGCGGCTAGTGTAAAGCCCAACAACAAGGGTTAAAATGCTGCGGAAATACAGGAATAGCGTGTTCTTAGCTATGCGTTTGTTGTTTTCGGAATTTGTCAGACTACCCCACTCACTTCAAAAAGCTAGGTGGCGGCCATCTTGGATTTTTAGAAGACATATCCACCATATAGAACTGCTTGCTCAAATAGCTGTAGTCCATATCGAACATACGAAGAACATAGCGGGCTATCCATTGGCCTAGTTTCAGTACAACCATTTTTCGCCTCAGCCTGCCCTGGCAGTCTCGGTTCAAAATATCGGGCAGGGTATTGGTGGTCATAATTTCGTCTATAAAGGGGCTGTTCAGTTTTTCGCGAGCCTCGTGGCTGGAATAAAAATGCGTAACGCCAAAGCAAACTCGCCGCGGATTTGCGCTCTTTTTCAAATATTCGCAGCATTGAACAATGGTTGAACCTGTGCGAACCATATCGTCTAAAATAATAACATCTTTGCCCGTTAAATAACCTATATCCACTTCGCTCGCAGGGTTCAAAGCCATACTGACTTCGCGCTCTCCTGTGCGTTTTTTATCAAGTATCACTCGCTTGCACTCGCTAAGGCAAAGCGCATCGTGCACTCTGTGCCCAAATGGTGCTGCACCTTTGTCTGGTGAAACAATTATCAAATTATCTCCGTCTTTGCCCGTTTGAACAAAATCAGAGGTTTTTATGTAATGTGCATATATTTCTGCGGGAATAAGGTTGTGAAAATCTCCTTCAAAAATATCTCTGAAAAGATTTTCAACTTTTATGGAATGGTTGTGAACTGTTATTACAGTATCTACGCCTGCTTCTTTTAATAGCTTGGCATAAAGCAAAGAAGTGAATGCTTGCCCGTCAAATTTTTTCAAGTCCGAAATTTCTCGATCTTTTTCAATTTCTCCAAAGCGATATGCACCTCTGTCTTGGGCGGAATAGAACAAATCCGGTTCAACTAAAACCACTCTTTTTGCACCATTGTCTTTTGCGGCTCTCGCCAAAATCATATTTCTCATTGCGCAGTCGTTGCGGCTTCTGTCGGAAAGCGAAACCGAGCATATAATAACAACCTTGCCTTCTAGGTAGCGACCCACTCTCTCCAAGTCTTCAATATCGGAGATATAACGTGGGCAAAACTCGCTATTTGCATAAGTTTTAAGCGATACTTCATCTGAAATATCGCCGCGCACGCCCAAAAACTGCGCCACATCCATAGCAAAGGAGTCGTCTGTAAAGGTGCCTGTTACAACTATGCTGTCTGACATAGGGGAGAATGTAGAAATTTCACAATCCACCCACCCAGCGTTTTCAATTCCTCCAAACACACAGTATGCCACATATTATGATAAGTGTGCCTTTCAACAGGGTTTCCGTTTGATTTAAAGAATTCATAAGTTTTTTCGCTAAGAGATTCCGGCACAACTTCATCGTGGGTTCCGTGACCGAAAAATATTGGGAGTTTTGCGTTTATTCCGTTCAATGGTATTGCGTTTGTTATAGGGTAATGGGAAGATAAACAGGCTACGCCTGCGAGTTTTTTTGGGTAGAAGAGGGCCGTGTGCATAGCTACTACCACGCCCTGACTAAAGCCTACGAGGAAAATATTTTCGGATTTTATGCCTTTTTCAATTTCTGCATCTATTATCTCTGATATTAGTTTGGAACTTTCCTCTATGCCTTTTATGTCTGGGTTTTCCAAGTCAAAGCTCACTCCGTCGGCCATAAGGAAAAGGTCGCACCAAGCTTGCATTTTTTTGCCCTTGTACGCTTTTATGGGTTTTATTGGAGCATCGGGGAAAATAAATCTGATAGTCGCATTATGAGGCAGTCCTAGTTTGGGAACTTTGTCTGCAAAATGCTGTGCATCGGAACCAAGCCCGTGCAACCAGATAACCGAAGCTGTTGCATTCTCCGCCGTTTCTTTTATTATGGATTCTAGCACTTGGCAAAGATATAAATTTTTCACTTACTATATTTCCAATATGGAATACGAAATCAGCGATAAGCTAAAAAACGTTCACGGTAGTGCAATAAGGGAAATTTTTGACCTATTAAAAAGGGGAAATATCATATCTTTTGCTGGCGGAATGCCCGCTACGCAAACCTTGCCCTCAAAGCAAATTGAGGGAATTTTGCAAAATATCATCTCAAAATATGGGGTTATAGAGTGCCTTCAATACGAATCCACGCTTGGCAAAGCATTGTTGTTGGAGCAATTAAAAAGTTTTCTCGCTGAATATAAAGGCATAAATGCCGAGCTGCAAAATATGATTGTTCTCTCCGGTGGGCAGCAAGGCATTGAATTTATGTGCAAAACTTTTGTAAATAAAGGCGATACTGTGTTGGTGGAAAACCCAACATACTTATCCACCTTGCAAATTATCCAAACTTACGAGGCAAAAGCGGTAGGGGTTAGCTCCAATAATGAGGGGCTTGATTTAGCGGATTTGGAAGAAAAAATCAAAACGCATAAACCGAAATTTTTATACACCGTTCCAACATTTGGCAACCCCACAGGCGGTACTTACAGCATAGAGAACCGCCAAAAAATTGCCGAAATCACCGCAAGATACGGAGTAATGGTTTTGGAAGACGACCCATATTCGCAAATACGTTTTGAAGGCGAGGCGGTACCCTCTATTAAATGTTTTGACAAAAGTGAAAATGTGGTATATTTGGCGAGCTTCTCCAAAATCATCGCCCCTGCAATGCGTATTGCGGTAGCGGTTGCAAATCCAGCGATAATCGGGCGGTTCAACATATCCAAACAATCCACGGATGTTTGCTCATCATCTATAAGTCAAATTGTAGTGGCGGAGTTCATCAAAAATAATTTAGCCGAGCACTTGAAAAACATTATCCCAATATACAAGGAAAAACGTGACCAAATGGTGAACTGCATTGAAAAATATTTTCCAAAATCTTTCAAATATCAAGTTCCGAATGGCGGTATGTTTGTATGGGGTTATTTTGACAATGAACGCGATTTGCTTGCGTGTTTCAAAGAGATAGTTGATCTTGGAGTGGCTTATTTGCCCGGTACGCATTTTTTTCCAGATGGTGGTTGGAAGAATACTATGAGGTTGAATTTTTCAAATGCTACGCTTGAACAGATAGAGAAGGGGATTAAAATTATTGGAGAGTATTTTGAGGGAGGGAACAAATGAAGACACTCATGCTAGGCGACCATGCAGTTGCCCAAGGTGCTTACGAAGCAGGCGTTAAGGTGGCGGCAGCATACCCCGGCACGCCGAGTACGGAAATAACCGAGTGCATGGCGACATTCAAAGAAGTGAATGCCGAGTGGTCGGTTAATGAGAAAGTATCTATGGAAGTTGGCATAGGGGCTGCAATGGCGGGCAAGCGGGCTTTGGTCGCTATGAAACACGTGGGACTCAATGTGGCTGCTGACCCTTTATTTACGTTTTCATATACAGGATTGAACGCTGGGCTTGTGGTTGCTGTTGCCGATGACCCTGGTATGCATTCAAGCCAAAATGAGCAAGACTCACGCTACTATGCACAAAGTGCCCACGTTCCAATGCTTGAGCCGGCAGACAGCCAAGAAGCAAGGGATTTCACAATGCTCGCTTACGAGTTGAGCGAAAAATACGACACTCCGGTGTTTTTGCGTCTCACAACACGAATTGCACACTCACGTTCTTTTGTGGAAATAGGAGAGAGAAAAGAAGTAGAACTTCCTTACAAGCAAGACATTCAAAAATATGTAATGGTTCCAGCAAATGCAAAAAAACGCCACCCCATAGTAGAAGAACGCGAGAAAAAACTCTCAAACGATATAAACGGCAATGTGTTTGAGGGAAAAATAAACAAAATAGAATATGGCTCAAATAAAATTGGCATTGTGTGTTCTGGTGCGGTTTATCAGTATGTGAAAGAGGCTTTGCCAGATTTTTCGATTTTCAAACTTGGAATGGTTTATCCCATTGCAGTTGAAAATATTAGAGAGTTCGCAAGTAAATGCGAAAAACTCATCGTGGTGGAAGAGCTTGAACCTTTTATTGAAAACACATTAAAAGCAAACGGCATAAAATGTAGCGGAAAAGACTTAACCGGATTGCAAGGCGAACTCAGCGTTCAGAAAATACGCGAAACAATACTAGGGCAAAAACCACTGCCGGAACTCACGCAAAATCTCCCTGGTCGCCCACCTGTTATGTGCGCAGGTTGCACTCATCGCGGAGTTTTTTATATCATCAACAAATTAAAACTCAATGTGGTTGGCGATATCGGTTGCTATTCATTGGGATGTTCACCACCGCTAAACGCAATGCACTCGCTTATCTGTATGGGCGCGTCAATTTCAAATGCACACGGAATGTTTCAGGCAAAGGGCAAAGAGTTTTCAAAAACCAATATAGCCGTAATAGGCGATTCCACCTTTATCCACAGCGGAATCACAGGTTTAATAGATGCGGTGTATAATAAATCGAACATCACCGTTATCATTATGGATAACCGCACAACAGGAATGACAGGGCACCAAAATCACCCTGGCACAGGTCTCACCATAAAAGGTGAACCCACGCATACGCTTGATTTAAGCGAAATAAGCCGTGCTTGCGGAGTTCAAAATGTTTCGGTTATTGACCCATACAATTTGGCAGAAATAGAAAATGCAATCAAGGAAAGCCTCAAAGCGGATAGCGTTTCCGTGATAATCGCAAAACGCCCCTGCGTTCTCCTTGACAAATCAATTCAGCGTAAAGCGATAACAATTTCTGACTGTAAAAAATGCGGTCTATGCTTGAAAATAGGTTGCCCTGCACTTAGCAAATGCAAAGACAATTCGGTAGAAGTGGATGCCACGCTTTGCACGGGTTGCATGGTATGTGCTGGGACTTGTAAATCTGGGGCTATAAAATAAATCAAGCCACTTTTACGCTATACTTCGCCAACAAATCCTGAATAGACATGTTTTGCACAGATGATTTCGCTTGACCTGTAAAATTCGTAAACCAATCATGAACGGATTCACCTTTTATTACAAGAGACTGAACTGCGTTCACGTGTAAAAGTTCGTAATAATCAAGTTTTGGCTGACCAGGAGCAGCTACGCTAGAAGGATATTGGGCCTGTAATTGAGGATGTAATTGAGCACTAATAGCTCTCATTTTTTTCTCATTCTCTACCCAAAAATTCAATGTATTCTCGTCACGCATTTCATTCTCACGTATATTTTCATTTATTGAATCCATAAACGCTTTTGCTTTGTCAGGGTCATTAAAGTAGTTTTCTGCTATATATTCCGCCAGTTTTTTACCAGCTTCCCTGCTCTTAGCAGTCGATTCTAAATCTTTAAAGGTAGTTTCGCCGCTATAACTAACATTAAGGAGACGCTCGGAAGGGCTAGCGTTAACCATAAATATTGACTGCTTTATCAAGCTAGCCGCATAATCACTGTCTTTTAAATCATTGGCAGCCACCAAAGAATCGCCAAACCTGAATAAAGGGTTAGGATGCGATGCCCTATATTCATCATCTATTATACAGAGTGCTTTAGAAATATCAAGAGACGTGCCGATTTTAAAAGGTGCTTCTCTCATATTATCCCGCGAAATGCGGGTATTTTCATCAGAAAGTTTTTTCCCTTCTTCACTTATTTCAACGGAGTCTTTCTTGGCTGGCTCGCTTGCACCTAGCTTGTCTGGTGCATTGGAGGAGTGGTGGCGACCGGATGCAATTTCGGAAGAGTGCCTATGCTCTACCATGTTTGAAATATTCATTATAAATCCTTATAGTTAAATGGTTACATAATGGTTATAGGCATAAATATAAAAAACTTTAGGATTTTTTGTATTTTTCCGTAAATTTCTATATTCCATAAATGAACTTCAACATATTAATCGCAGGCGTTGGCGGACAGGGTACACTCCTTGCGAGCAAAATTTTTGGCAACTATGCACAGTTGATAGGCAAAGACTGCAAAGTATCCGAAGTACATGGAATGGCTCAACGCGGCGGTAGCGTTGTGACTTATGTTAGAATTGCAGACAAAGTTTATAGCCCCTTGTTTGATAAAAAGCAAGCCGATGTTGTGTTGGCTTTTGAGGAACTTGAAGCCTTGCGTTCTGCGGGGTATGTTAAAGATGGCGGAATTATCGTTATCAATAAGCAGAATATATATCCAATGCCGTGCGCTCTGGGTTTGGCTGAATATCCCAGCGATATCTATGAGCAGTTGGCGGAGTATAAGGCTACGGTTCGTAAGATAGATGCGATTAGCATCGCTACCAAATTGAATAATATTCGCACGGTTAATATCGCTATGCTCGGTTTTTGTGCGGCGGTGTTGGGTCTAAAGAAAGAGGTTTTTGTGGATGCGATAAAGAGAAGCGTGGGTGAGGCTACGTTGGAGGTTAATTTGAAGGCGTTTGAGGGGGGATTTACTATATTCTCCTCGTAAGGAGACAACCCATGACGAATTATTACGAAAGGGAATTTGAAACACTGCCACGTGAATTTCTTGAAAAATTGCAACTCGAAAGATTGCAAACGCTTTTAGAATATGTTTATGAAAAATGCGATTTTTACCACAAAAAGCTAGACGAATCCAGCATTAAACCTGCGGATATAAAGAGCCTGAGCGACTTGAAAAAACTTCCTTTCACCACAAAACAAGACTTGCGCGATAATTACCCTTATGGTATGTTCAGTGCCTCTATGAACGATATAGTGCGTGTCCACGCATCAAGTGGCACAACGGGCAAACTCACCGTTGCAGGTTATACCCAAAACGACATAGATATTTGGTCTGCCGTAATGGCACGTTCCTTTACAGCAGGCGGTTGTTCGCATAGCAGTATCATTAACGTCGCTTATGGCTATGGGCTGTTCACAGGCGGGCTTGGTGCTCATTATGGCAGCGAACTCCTAGGCGCGCTTACCATACCTGCCTCTAGCGGAAACACAAAAAGGCAATTACAGATGTTTAAGGATTTCAAAGTATCCACCCTGTGCTGCACACCTTCGTATGCACTTTATTTGGCAGATGAAATGGAAAAAGAAGGCTATAAAATCTCTGATTTTAGTCTAAAACAGGGATTTTTCGGTGCTGAACCTTGGTCTGAGGAAATGCGCACGCAAATTCAAGAGAGGCTTGGGATTAAAGCCTATAATATTTATGGGTTAAGTGAAATAATAGGACCTGGCGTTTCAATAGAATGTGAGCACCAATGCGGAGCGCATATATGGGAAGACCATTTTTTGCCAGAAATAATTGACCCAGAAACACTTGAACCATTGAAAAACGGCGAACAAGGCGAACTTGTATTCACAACAATAAGCAAAACCGGAATGCCTTTAATCCGTTACCGCACACGCGACCTTTGCTCCTTGATTGAAGAGCCGTGCGAATGCGGTCGCACACATATTAGAATGACAAGAATCATAGGGCGAAGCGATGATATGCTAATTATTGGCGGCGTAAACGTGTTCCCCTCGCAAATTGAAAGCGCGCTTTTCTCGGTAAAAGAGATAGAACCGCATTATATGATTATTGTGGACCGCGTGAATAACCTTGACAAGATAGAAATCCAAGTGGAAATAAAGGATGAATTATTCAGCGATGAGGTGAAAAACCTTCAAAATCTTAAAAACCTGTTAGAGAAAAATGTGTCTAGCGCAATTAGCATAAGTGCGAAAATCCATTTTGTGAGCCGAGGGACAATAGAACGTAGCCAAGGCAAAGCTGTTAGAGTAATCGATAAGAGGAGAATTTAATATGATAAAGCAAATTTCCGTTTTAATTGAAAACGTGCCTGGTCAGGCTTACAAGCCAATCAATGTACTTAGCGAAGCGGGTATAGATGTGTGTGCGGTATCAGTTGGCGATACAGAGGATTTTGGCATTTTGAGAATGATTACGCGAGATAACGGCAATGCGATAAATGTATTGAAAAAAGCGGGCTTCACAGTGAATTTGGTTGACCTTATCGGCGTTGTTGTGGAAGACCACCCCGGCGGTCTTGCAAATCTTCTCACCGTGTTTGAAAAAGAAAACATCAACATAGAGTATTTTTATTCTTTTATTCCAAGAAAAGGTGAAGAAGCGATAATGTTTTTCAAGGTAGAAGAGATTAATGCAGCCCTTGATAAACTTAGGGAACACAAGGTAACTCTTGCGGAGACTATACCTGGGGTAGATAAATGGGGTTGAGTATATTACTATATTTAATATGAGAAAGAGGAGAATTTTATGGCTTTACCAATAATGGCAACACCTGTGCTAGAAGGTGAGGATGCCTTGCGTTTTTACAAGGAATTGGACGAAAGCGAAGGGAAGCGAGTTTCGGCAGAGGAAATACGTAGAGGTAGAGATATATTCAATGCTGTAATGAAACGAAATCCAAATATGAGAGACCTATTCGGTGGCGTTGCAATATAATCTTTTTGATTATTCCTTTAAAACTCTTGAAGCTCAGGACAAATATGAATTTGACTGTGGAGATGCTGACCTTACAGAATTTTTCCTAAAAGATGCAATTCCTCACAAAAAAGAACTTATTGGAGTAACTTACTTTTTTTATGATGACTTACGCAAATTAGCCGTTTCTTTTTTTACTGTTTCAAATGACGCTGTAAGAACTGATACATTCAAAGAAAATTTGCCAGAAGGCAAAAGATATAGTTTTTATCCAGCAGTAAAGATAGGGCGATTTGGAGTGAATAAAGAATTCCAAGGGCAAGGCATTGGCACGCAAATGATGGATTACATAAAATGGTTTTTTGTTTCAACAAACAAAACAGGCTGTAGATTTTTGACTGTGGATGCCTATAATAAACCAGAAATTTTAGATTTCTATGGTAAAAAAAATGGATTTACGTTCTTATCAGATAAAGATGCAGAAAAACAAACTCGTATAATGAAATACGACTTGAAACCGTATAGCAACGGCTTGCTAATGGATTCTTACGCAAATAGGTAAGTACCAAATGAACTCAACATCCCCCCAAATAATGGGCATAATAAACTGCACCCCAGATAGTTTCTTTGACGGGGGCAAATATAACACGAAAGAACTCGCTTTTGAACACGCATTGAAACTCTTGAGCGATGGTGCGGATATTTTAGACATAGGCGGAGAAAGCACAAGACCAGGCTTTGAACCCATTTCAGAAGAAGAAGAACTTGCAAGGGTGATTCCTGTTATAGAAATGCTTGCAAAAGAGCGTAGCAGAAAAAATTTTCAAATATCCATAGACACAACAAAAGCAAATGTCGCATTGCAGGCGGTAAAGGCTGGGGCAAATATGATAAACGATATTTCCGCAATGGAACACGACCCCGAAATGCTCAAAACAATAGCAAGCACAAAAGCAGATGCCGTTCTCCAACACACGCTTAAATATGCAGGCGGTACGTGTTCTCTTCAAGATGTGAAAAATTATCTCTTAAAACGTGCTGACTTGCTGAAGGAGAAAGGAATAAAAAATATATACATAGACCCCGGCATTGGTTTTGGAAAAACACAAAAAGAAAATCTTGCGCTAATATCAAACATAAACGCTCTTTGCCAAACTGAATACCCTGTGCTGCTGGGCGTTTCAAGAAAAAGTTTTATTCCAAAAATAGAAGGTTTGGAAAATAGCAACCGCCTTGTCCCAAGCATCGTTTGCGGCATAATAGCCGCTCAAAAAGGCGTTAAAGTTTTGCGTGTGCACGATGTTTTAGAAACAAAAGAAGCACTTGCAGCTCTGTTTACTGTTTCAACAGAAATTCAATAGCTTTTTCCTTGTTTGAAGAAAAAGTCATATTTTTTCTGCCGCATAGTTTGAATATGGCATTAACCATAATTTTCTTTATGCCGTCAAAACCTATTACCGAACCATATTTTGCATAAGGCTTATTGTGCTCCATCCAGTCTGCTATTATGTTTTTAGTTTCTGAATCAAATTTCACATCTCTTATGTTTGTTATGGTGTACAGAGAATGTTCGGCATATTTGGTTATACGATCCTTAGCCACTTGGGTAAATTCTAAAAATTCATCATTTGTTTTAAAATCAGATAAATCATAATAAACGAAATTTTTACCTTCCAATGTAAATTCTTCAATGCGCTGCTCTATGTTCATTCTACCTCCTTTAGCAAAGTGTCTATTGTTGCTCCGGCTTTTTCGTATTCGCCGATAACAGTGTTTTGCAAAATGCTTTCTAAGGTTTCCCCTATTTCTGGTGCTTGGGTAAATTTTTGCAAATTCCCTGTTATGTCATTAATGGCACCAAAGTCAAAAGCATCAAATGCTTCCTTTAATTTACAAAGTTCACTTTTCAACATTTCAAAATCAGAGGAGGTTTCTTGTTTCAAGCCGCCCAAGGCAGTGCCTATATTGTTTAAAATCGTTTCCAAAGATATTAAGAAATTTGGATTGTGCAATCTTATAAATGAGGAATCTTCTTGCCGGCCTGCTATTTCCAATACCTTTGCCAGCTCAGACAAATCAGCTGCGCCAAGGCTTGCAGATGCGCTCTTTAATGCGTGGACATAGGTGGTATATAAAGGATAGTTATCCGTTTCCAAGCATTTTTTGATTTCTTCTATTTTCTTTAACCCGTCTTTATGGAAGGCAGATAAAGCTTGCGCATAGCTTTCAAAAGTTCCGCCTGTCATGGATATTCCTTTCTTAACATCCATCCCATCTATTTTTACCTTTACCTCAGAGTCAATATCGGTTTTGATTTCTTCGCTAGCTTTTTCCCGCTTTTCTTTTGGTATCCATTTCTCCAACATAGTATCTAATTTTTTTGTGTCTATTGGTTTAGACATAAAATCGCTAAAACCATTGGAGAGAAACATTTTTTCCACACCAGACACAGCATTGGCAGTTAATGCTACTATGGTCAAGTCAGAATAACGCGCATCTTCGCTCCCCAATTCCCTTATGTGCCTTGTTGCTTCAACACCATCCATCTCCGGCATCATATGGTCCATAAACACAACATCGTATTCATTCTTTTTCACCAATTCTATGGCCTCTGCGCCGCTAAGGCACGAATCCACGTGCATTTTGTAAGGAAGCATCAATCCTTCGCATATTTTGAGGTTTGTGCTTATATCATCAACAACAAGAACCCTTGCTTTGGGTGCGATAAACTTAATTATGGTTTCGCTTGCGTTGTAAGAGAAATTCTCAGAAACATTGTTCAGAACATTGGCTACCGATATGGAATGCACAGGCATAGAGAGAACGCTGTAATTCCTGTCTGCTATGGCATCTCCAAAGTTTGCTATAAGCACTATTTGAGCCTTGGAGCCAATTTCCATCATAATTTTGCGAACATCATCCAACAAAAGAAATTCAACGAACAAAAAGGAATAATCTCTTTCTGTTAGTTTTGCTCGGAATGTTTCCTCATCGGTCGCATACGTGCAATACACACCCATAGTGTCTATGGCGCAAATTATTGAATCTACGTATATCTGCAAAGGCTCATATACAAGCACGCTCTTGTCTTCGCGATTCTCCACCTTAGCCAAAGGATCAAGAGAGCGAATTTTTTGCGGAAGTGTTATGGTGAAAGTACTGCCTTTGCCATATTCGCTCGTAACATTTATATCCCCGCCCATTGCATTAATCAGGCTTTTGGTTATGGAAAGTCCAAGACCCGTGCCTTCAACACCTTTATTCGCAGACAAATCAAACTGAACAAAATCACCGAACAGTTTTCCCATATCCTCTGGTTTAATGCCCATTCCGCTGTCTGTAACATCTATTGTTAAAATCACGTTGTCGTCTATAATTTCACCACTGGCAGAAAAAGACACAAAGCCTTCTTTGGTGTATTTCACCGCGTTGCTCAGTATATTTAGCAGCACCTGTCTAATTCTCGTTTCGTCTCCACAAAGCGCATTTGGTATGCTGCCATCCAAATTCACCACAAAACGAAGCCTGGAATCTATAACCCTCATTCTGATAATGCTTATCACATCGTTTATCAGCGAAGAAAACAGATAATCGGAGTTAACTACTTCCAGCTTGCCGCTCTCTATCTTTGAAAAATCTAGAATGTCGTTTATTATTGATAAAAGATTCACACCAGACTGTTTTATTATTATAACATCTTCACGCACGTTGTTTGGCATATCTTTGCGCAAGGCTAGCTCTGACATACCTATTATAGCATTCATCGGCGTACGTATTTCGTGGCTCATTTTTGCTAAAAAATCGCTTTTGGCTCTAGAGGCGTTTTCTGCTTTGAGAGCGAGCTCTTCGTTCATCGTCAGCAACTTAAATAAATTTTGACGCCGCTTCCACGATTTGATTTTTACATCATTTGCAATATAGACAACAAATGAGCTTATGCAAAACGCAGAAAATAAATCGTTAAGGGAATATATAATGGCAGGATTTGTATAGTCCATTCCGGTATAGATTGATACTGCTATAAACAGCACAAGTGAATATAAAATGTTTATGACTTTCCATTTTATAGTAAAAGGCGAAAAAGTGGATATCATCATTACAACGCAAAAACCGCCGATATACGAGGGAGCAGACGGACCAGATGTAGCCGTAATTAACGTGGAACTGATATAAAGATAAAGTATCAATATTTTCAACAATATATCGGGACGGTACATGAAACGCTTTGTAGATTTCAAGATTACCAATAAAATACTTACAATACTTAGTCCAATTCTAATGCAAACCGCAAATACCGGATACGGGTGCAATACAAGGTCGTTCTGAATATAAGGCAACCACGCAAACATGCATATTAGCACCACAAAGAAAAGCGAACTCGCTTCGTAGTTTAACTCGCCCTCTAAAGTTTCACGGCTGGACTCATCGCCGTGAGCCATCATGATCATCTTGTATTTTCCGAATATTTCTTTTATTTTTTCAAACATCACATTACCTTTTTAATATTGTTTAACAGTATCTTCAAAGATATTAAAAATTGAAGGTTATTTGAGTCAATAAATTTAGAATTTTCCTGTTTACCCGCAGCTTCCAAAGCCTCTGCTTGCTCAGATAAGTCATAAGCCCCAAGATTTGCGCAGGAATTCTTTAACGCATCCATATAACTTGCGTACAAATGATAGTTATTTGTTTCTAGGCACTTTTTTATTTCTCTTATTTTCTTTAACCCGTCTTTATGAAAAGTGGTAAGCACAGCCATCTCTTTCATTACATCCAAGCCTTCTATTTCTACCTCTACTTCCATTGTATCTGCGTTCAATTTTTCTTGCTTTTCTTTTGGAAGCCATCTCCCTAGAATAACATTGAGCCTAGCGGTATCTATTGGTTTTGACAAAAAGTCATTAAATCCGTTTGCTAAAAACATCTCTTTTGTACCTGCAACCGCATTGGCAGTCAATGCAATTATCGGCAGATTTGCATAATGCGGATTTCCATTGCCCATTTCCCTTATGAGCTTTGTGGCTTCAATGCCATCCATATTTGGCATCATGTGATCCATAAACACCAAGTCGTAGGCGTTTTTCTTTACCTCCTCAATTGCCTCTTCGCCGCTAAAGCACAAATCAATCGTCATCTTGTAAGGCAGCATCAAGCCCTCGGCTACCTTTAAATTTGTGCCTATGTCGTCAACAATTAAAATTCTAGCCTTGGGTGCACTAAACTGCACCACAGAAATACTTTCATTTGAACTATAAGAAAAATGGTCAAATATGCCGTTCAATATATTAGCAACGGATATGGCGTACGCAGGCATAGACAATATATCCAAATTTATGTCTGAGGGCACATGGCCAAATTCTGTTAATAAAATTATCTCTGTTTTTGATTTAAGTTCCTTTACTATTGCTTTGGCATTTTTAAGCAGGGGATAAGAAACAAACAAAAATGTATGGTCTTTATCTTGCAATTTTTCACGCAAAGAATCATCGTTTTTAATTTTATGGCAAGTCACACCCAAATTGTTCACAGTCCAAATTATGGAATCTGCGTATATTTCATTAGGTTCATAAACAAGAACACTTTTCGCTTCTGATTTTTCTACAGATGCCAAAGGCTCGGGTGAGCATATTTTTTGCGAAAGCTTAATGGTAAATGTGCTACCATTGCCATACTCCGACTGAACGTTTATATCTCCACCCATAGCATTCACAAGTTTTTTTGTTATCACAAGACCAAGTCCTGTACCTTCAACGCCTTTGTGAGATGCCAAATCAACTTGCACAAACTCGCCAAACAATTTCTCTATATCTTCTTGCTTTATGCCATCGCCGCTGTCTGCTACATCTATGGTTAAAAAGACTGTGTCTTCTACTATTTCCCCATTCACAGAAAGGGAAACAAAACCTTTCTTTGTGTATTTCACAGCATTGTTCAATACATTGAGCAGTACCTGTCTTATTCTAGTTTCGTCTCCCAAAAGATAATTGGGAATATTGCAGTCTATATTCACAACAAAACTTATATCTGAGTCAACAACACGCATTTTAATAATGCTCACCACATCGTGTATCAGTGAAGAAAATTGGTAGTTGCCAGGGATTATTTCCAGCTTGCCACTCTCTATTTTTGAAAAATCAAGAAGGTCGTTGATTAAAGATAAAAGATTGGCTCCGGCTTGCTTAATTGTGATAATATGCTCATGAGCAGCATCTGGTATGTGCTCGCGCAAGGCTAGTTCTGCCATGCCAGTTATAGCGTTCATAGGAGTTCTTATTTCATGGCTTATTCTAGCTAAAAAATCACTCTTGGCTTTTGAAGCAGCTTTTAAATCTTCCATTGTTTTGTGCAACGGTTTAAGAAGCCCAGAAATAAATATATTGAATATCACAAAAATTATAGCCATTGCCAACATCATAGCTATAAATAATCCTGTCATATTTGTTTTATAATCGCTCATGCCGTCTGGCATAAGTGCCACAGAATACCAGCCGAGCAAAGGAACTGTGCCTATGGCAATTCTCCCAAATTTAGTATCTAAAGTTTGCTCTTCGTCTGGTTTAAGATTTTTTGCGAGAGCAACAATATCAAAACCTTCTTCGCTTAATTCTTCGTTAATTTGTTTTTTAGAAGCTACCAACTCAACATCTTTTGCACCGGTAATTTCCCCAAGAACATTGAAAAAATAAAGCTCTGCTTTACTGGTGTAACTTTTATACAATGTGTTCACAAATTCCGAAAGATTCACTCCTGTTCCCAAAATGCCAATGGCTTTGTGCTCGCTATCAAAAACAGGTGCATTAATCCATAGGTTTGTCACCTTAATGTCTGGATTGTAGTTGATATTGAAATTATACCTTTCGGTTTCGTTGAGAGTCATTAAATACCAGTAGTTATTTGAGTCTTTTACATCCACAAAATAAGGCTCATTGTCGTCTGAATAAAATATTCTGTCTTTATCGTTCACCCAAAAAACCGAGTTTGCCGCAAATGCTTTTCTATAGGCGGCTATTTCTTCAAAAGCTATTTTTTTGAGCTCAGGATTTTCTGGATCGGCAAAATAATGTTGTATCAAAGGAGAGTTTGCCATTTTAAGAGCAATGGCTATTTCGCTATTTACCGATGTTTCCAGCTTTATTTGTTCAATTTCCAGTAGTTGAATTAACTCATTGCCCTTGTTTGTTCGTATAATTTGTTGCATAAAAAAGATAAAAATCCCACTTCCCGCTATAAAAATTGCTAAAAACAGCACAACGGAAAATATGATGAATCTATTTTGCTTCATACTCAACTATTCTGCTTGAAAGAGTTTGCGACTTCGTTGAACTTACCGGAAATTTCAAAAAATACGTCCGCCAAGTTTGGGTCAAAATGGGTTCCCTTGCCCGCCATAATAATTTCAACGGCTTTTTCGTGCGTGAATGCACCTTTGTAAGGCCTCTCAGAAACTAAGGCATCGTACACATCGGCTATTGCCATAAGCCTGCCCTGAAGCGGAATATCGGTTCCTTTCAACCCTCTTGGATATCCTGTACCATCCCATTTTTCGTGGTGGGTAACAGCAAAAATCCTAGCGTGTTCCAAAAATTCGTGTTCAGTTGCATTTCTCTTTATTTTATCAATAATTTTTTCTCCGAAAGTAGTATGTTTCTTTATTTCGGCAAATTCCGCGTCTAATAGTTTACCCGGTTTTCTTAGAATATCATCTTTCACCACAATTTTGCCCACATCGTGCAACTGCGAAGATAGCAATACCAAATCTATATTCCAACCACGTATCTCTTCTGCATACAAAGGGTGATCTGATATTGCATTAATCAATAAACCCAAATAACTCTGCGTTCTTTCCAAATGCTTGCCGGTAATATCATCGCGGTTTTCCACAAGCTCTGCCATAGCCCTTAAAATGGCATTTTGAAGCTCCAAAACCGTTCTGGTTTTTGCTTCTACCAAACTCTGAAGATTTTTATTATATTTCAAGAGTTCTTCTTTTTGCGATTCAACAAGCAAATGTGTTTCTATGCGTTTTAGCAAGAGCGGTGGGGAAAAAGGCTTTGTTATGTAATCTATGGCACCTAAGGATAAACCTTCAAGTTCGCTATCGCTATCGTTTTTCGCCGTTAAAAAAATAACCGGTATATCTTTGGTTTCTTTTTTGCCTTTCATTATTTTTATCGCATCGTAGCCGTTCATCTCCGGCATTTCAACATCTAAAAGAATCATATCTGGAATGTTTTTTTCAAGCATTTTCAGCATACGTTCTCCGCTATCCACAGTGGCTACATTATAGTGGCCAGCAAGCACATTCCTGCCCATAGTTAAATTTGTGATGTTGTCATCAACAAGATATATGGTTTTGCGTTTTGTTGTGGCATTCTCATTATCCATAGTTTTTTTTCCTTCTGTTTATCTGTTTATATTTGCAAAAATTGGCAACAAACTTGTGTCTAAAAATTTTGAAATCCATCCTGGCAATAAACCCATGCCAAACAAGCAAATGAAATATAAACCCAAAACAATTTTTTCGGGCATAGTTGCTGAGGGCAAGGAAGAAAAATGTGGGTTAAGTGGACCATTAAGCATTTTATTTGTAGCTTGCAAAACATAAACGGCAGTTGTGGTTATGGAGAGAATAGCAAGCACTGCCACTACCTGAACCACTGAGTTGCCTGCTCCAAGTGAACCTATGAAAATGGGGAGTTCCGCAGCAAAACCGCTAAGACCCGGCAGTCCAAGCCCTGTAAAACCCGCAATAACAAAACCAACTCCGATAAGCGGGATAACCTTCATCAAACCGCCCATTTCGTCAACCATTCTGGTATGGGTTCTGCCGTAAATCATTCCTATGCAGGCAAAGAACAAACCCGTTAAAAATCCGTGCGAAAGCATTTGCAAACTTGCTCCCTTTATGGAAATTAAATTCGCAGCGCAAAGCCCAAGGAATATAAGCCCCAAATGGGATATAGAAGAATAGGCTATTATATATTTCAAATCGCGCTGCTTAATTGCTATGAATGCCGCAACCACAACATTGAACAGAACCAGCAAAACTATATATGGCAACCAGAACTTTGCACCCTCTGGCATTAAGTACATCGCAACCCGCAAGCAACCATAACCTCCCATTTTCATCATAACGCCAGCCGCAAACATAGACACCGCAGTTGGTGCCGCGCTATGACCATCGGGGCTCCAGTTGTGAAAGGGAAAAAGCGAACCGGAAATTGCAAAACCTATGAACAAAAGCGGGAACGCCCACATCTGAAACTCGGTGGGCAACAGAACATCTGCAAGCCTGCGAATATCCCAGCTTCCTATATTGCTTTCAAAGTACATAGCTATAACGGCAATGAGCGCAAAGGCAGAGCCTAGGGCAAGAGTCAATGTCAGCTTTTTTCCGCAATAATCACGCCTACCTGTTCCCCAACCCGCAATCATCAAATACATCGCCAGAGCCTCTACCTCGTAGAACACCATAAACAAAAACAGATCAAAGCTCAAAAACACCCCAAAAACCCCAGCACCCAAAATTTGAATCATAGCGAAAAATTCCTTGGGTCGCTCAACATTCCAGCTCATCAAAATGCCCGTGAAAACTATTATAGAAGCCAAAACGCACATTAAAATTGAAAGGGCATCTGCCCCTATTATGAACCTTATGCTAAGAGCCGGTAGCCAAGAAACATCTGTTAGGTATTGAAGTTGCAGGGCATTGCCAATGGAAGTGCCAGAGTTCATAGCCAAGCAATATATTTTAACCGTAAAAAACGCGCACAGTACCACATTGGCAAACGCAGAAATAGCGTGAAACATCTTTAATGCGTTATTTTGCTGCCTCGGTATAACCAAACTAACAAAAACCGTTAGAACTGGCAAAAACCAAATCAAATTGAGGACAGCAGACATACCGCTAATGTAGAAATTTTCATAAAATCAACCTCATTTATTGTTTTTTGAAAATTCCCCTCTAATTTTACTCACCCTGCCAGCTTCACTTCGAGGGCAGGGTTCATTTATGCCTTTACAGGCACGAGATTTTTTCTATATTTGTAATAACAAACGGAGAACAGTGTATGAGTGCTACTATTACAATTCGCATAGATGAGAAGCTCAAAAGGCAAAGCGAGCAAGTATTTGATGATATGGGGCTTAGTATGACGGCTGCTTTCACGATTTTTGCAAAAACAGTTGTTAGAATGGGTAAAATTCCATTTGAAATAGCGAGCGACCCTTTTTATAGTGAAGCTAACCAAGAAAGATTACGTAAATCCATAGCAGATTTAAATGCAGGAAAAGGCAAAGCTCACGAGTTAATAGAGGCGTAGAATGAAAAAAATATGGCAAGATGAGGCTTGGGAAAATTATTTATACTGGCAAACACAAGATAAAAAAACTCTAAAACGAATAAATCTGCTAATACAAGATATAGACAGAAACGGATATAACGGGCTTGGCGACCCAGAACCGCTTAAATATGAATTTACGGGGTGGTGGAGTCGCAAAATAGATGCCAAGAACAGAATAGTATATCGTATTCAAGATGGAAAAATAGAGATTGCACAATGCGGTAGTCATTATGGGGATAAATAATGTTTCACTTCGTTGGCAAGTTTCTATATTATACCTAGTATGATTTTTGCCCACGCAACAACAGCAAATAAACTGGCAGAGCTTCCTATAGAGGCTCTTTTGTGCATAAATGTACGCAAAAATACCCATAGCAATTTTGCCCCCCCCCCCCCCCCCACAGCTTAAACGCCTGTTTTCTCGGCTCCGTGGGCAGGGGACTTGTAAAAATTTCCCTTTCCACAAAAAAACAACAATGGAGGTTCTTTATGAACAAGATTAAATCTGTTCTGCTTTCGGCAAGTGCAATGTTTTGTACTTCGCTACTTTCTTCTTGCGTTCCATCACTTGAAGAGCCGCTGCCTCCAAGTGAATCCAGTAGTTCCCGTTTGCCGTTGAGCAGTTCGTTCATTGAATTAAGCTCTAGTTCTGCTTTGCCACAAGGCAGTTCTTCTGCTGGAGAGTCAATTAAGTATTGCGTTTACTCGGAAATACGTCAATGCTTTTCGACATCTCAAACTACGTGTCCAGCAGGTGGCGAATTGAGTGATTTCTGCCCGTACGTTTCAAGTTCTTCCGTTGTCTCAAGTTCTAGTTCTGCTGTTGCATCTTCGTCAAGCGTGGCAATCCCGAGTAGTTCAAGTTTTGCTGTTGCGTCTTCGTCAAGCTCAAAGCCGAGCAGTAGTTCTAGCGTACCGCCAAGCAGTTCGTCCGTTCCAAGTTCAAGCTCTGAGCTTATTCAAGCTGGAATTGTTTACGGCCCTTCTGTTACTTACGAAGGTGAGACTTATAAAACCGTTGTAATTGGCACACAAACTTGGTTTCAGCGTAATTTGAATTATGCAGTTACAGGTAGTAAGTGTCGTGCATTAGTTGAATATGAATATGCTAAAGATGAGAACACTGTGAACTGTGACAAATATGGGAGACTTTACAGCTGGGCAACGGCAATGGCTTTGCCTGATAGTTGCAATACTAGTAAAAATAGTACTAGTACTTGCGCTTCGCAAGTAGGTGCGAAACATAGAGGTATTTGCCCAAGTGGTTGGCATATACCTAGCTATGCGGAATGGAATAAGCTAAAGGATTTTGGAATTAGCAATTTAAAGGCTACAAGCGGGTGGAGTAAGAACAACAATGGCACGGATGATTACGGTTTTGCGGCTTTGCCAGGTGGCTTCTGCTTTGAGAGTGGCAGCTGCTCCGTTCCTAATGGCGATAATGTTATCGAAGGCGGCTATTGGTGGAGTTCTATCAATGGTGGTAGTTCCTGCTACGCCTATGTTCAGAGTATCGGAGGCAATTGGTGCTTCTATGGCAATGGCATGGCAGGTTTTTCTAGTGTCCGTTGTTTGAAAGATTGAGCGTGTAGCTGAAAGAATTTGCACCAAGGGTGGTGCAGAACTTGTCAAGTCTCATTTCTCTGCGGAGATTTGTCAATGATAAAAAATTAGCGGAGAGAGGGCAAACTATGAAAACTTTTCCTTATCTCATACCCTTCGCGGTGGTATTTTGTATCCCGCTGTTTTTCTCTTGCACTCCAGACATTGAGCCACTGTCTCCGCCAGAACAAGGTAAGTTGAGTAGTTCATCCGTCAATGAATCTGTAAAATATTGCGTTTACCAAGAAGTACAGCAATGTATTCAGACATCTCAAACAAAATGTCCAGCAGGTGGCGAATTGAGCGATTTTTGCCCTCCTTTCTTTACGCCAAGTTCAAGTTCAAGTAAATACGGGCAAAGCAGTAGTACCGTGCTGGAATACAACTATTGCGTTTTCGATGCAGAAAAAACCTGTCTATCTGGAAAGATGACCATTTGCCCTTCAGGTGGGGCATTGAGCAATAAATGCCCTTATAGCAGTTCAAGCTCTATGCAGACCAGATCATCTTCAAGTTCTGCATCAAGTAGTTCAAATGACATAGCAAGCAGTTCTAGTTATTCTAGCATTGGAACAGTATCTTCCAGTAGTAATAAATGTCCGAGCGTTTCCGCAAATGATGTTTTTGTTGACTCCAGAGATTGTAAAATATATAAGATTGAGACTGATTTAAATGGAAAAATTTGGATGTCGGAAAATTTGAATTATTCAAGAAATAATACGCTTGGCTATTGTTATAACACTGATATAAATGGAGTAGATCCCCATAAAGATGCTTCCGGTTGCGATAATAGTTATGGCAGAGTTTATGAATGGGCGGTTGCTATGGATAATAATAGCCCACAAGGATTATGTCCTAATGGGTGGCATATACCGAGTGTAGATGAATGGGCATCTATAACGGATAATCCGAAATATTGTGGACATATAAATATGTCAAATAATTTTTGTATATCTGCTGGAAATTACGACCATTTGAAAGGTTGGAAAGAGAAAGATTATAGCGGTTTTTATTGGACAAGCAGTGGATACTCTTCTTTTACAGGTCTTTGGCATTGTTCTCCTACTAGTAATCCTACTGCGAACGGTTGTATGGATGTTCAAGCTGGTGACGTAAGCAATGAATATTTTTCCATTCGTTGTTTGCAAGACTGAGCGTGTAACCGAAAAAGAATTTGCACCGAGTGGTGCGAAAACCTTGCCAAGCCTCATTTCTCCGCTGAGATTTGGCAAGGGTAAATAAATGAGTGGAGAGCATAGGAGAATAGAAAATGGGAAAAAAAGGAGTAATCGCAAAATTGTCCCCCATAGAAAAGAAAGCCTTTGATGCAGTGAAATCTGCACTAAGTAAATATGTGAAACCCAAAAGGCTGAAACCTATAAGAAATGAGCAAGATAATTACTTTTCAATCAAACTTGATGGCAAAGACGGCTTAGAGGTATGCTTTATCAGACTTAATGAAGATGGCAGTTTGAAAGATATCGGATTTCCTAGATTTATATATAAGGTATCATCATCTGATGAAATATTATCTCATAAGGACAAACTGTTATATAAACTGATAGACATGGCTTCCAGAAACAATATTATTATTCCTTAGCATTTAGGGCAGGCAAACCCTGCCCTACGGAACGGATCATTCGGTTACACATTGTATTATTCTGTAAATTCTTTAATTCTGAGAATTCTGGTTCAGACAATTGCCTCACAACACCTTGCCTTCTTGATAACAGGCGAAAATATAACTTGGGTTTTCATAATAAAGGCTGCTATTGAAGTTCTCTATTTTCTCTGAAATAGGAGAATTATAAGCCTTGAGGAGTGCGGAGATAAAATTCAACTGCTCATATTCGGCTATATTTATTATAAGCCTTTTATACACCTTGCCTATGTCCCAGTGCGAAGGCAGTGTATATTTGCTTTCGGTGGGAAAATTGTCACTTGGCACAGCAAATTTTTCTATAAGCTCATCGCTTATTTTGTCTATATTTTCTGAATGGTAAACATCTGC